>CBFGZN010000209.1:0-4608 GCA_965653255.1 uncultured Solirubrobacterales bacterium
CGGCCGCCGCGTTGGGTTGCGCGAGGTCGCACTGCACGATCATCGGCACGCCGCCCGCGGACTCGACCGACTGCGCGATGCGCTGTGCGCCGTCGGCGCGACGCTCGCGCGGCCCACGGGGCCGCGGACAACGCGACCCAGTTCCGACACTACGCATCGTGTGTCCGACGCGCGTGGGATGCCCAAGGCAGGCCGAAGTACTTCATAGGGAGGCAATACGCAACGGTGGCACGACGCGACGCCTCGCTGCCGTCGCTGTCGAAACTGGTAGTCCACTTTCGATGGTCCGAGCTGTTGGCCGAAGCCCAGATCCCAAGCCATCCCCGAACACGCCGGGGCAACTACTCGCGTATCTCCCCGGCGGAATGTTGGTCGGCGCTGCATCTCGTGGCCGCCGAATTGCAAGCCCCGGAAACGGCGCCCACACGGAACGAGTACATCCGACGAAGCACAGGTAGGCCGGAGCTGCCGTGTGCCGCGACAGTAGAGCGCCGCCTCGGAGGCTGGGAGGAGATCGAGACCGCCTGGCCCGGGCCGACGGACGCCGCTGTCGTTAACGACAAGGAGCTTGCGCTCGCAGCGTAATGGGCCGTGGGTGCGGGCAGCCGGCGAGCTGGCGTCGCCAGCTGGAAAGCTCATGAGCGGTGACAGCCGATCCGATCAAGCTGCCTGGCGGCACCTTCGGTGCCAATCTCCGCGCCGCGCGCGAGGCGCACGGCTGGAGCCGGAAGGAGCTAGCAGCGCGTGCGGGGCTCAACAACAGCTCGATTCATCGCTGGGAGCACGACGAGCGTCAGCCCGAGCTCTCCTCGATCCTTGATCTCGCGACCACGTTGAGCATGACCGGTTCGGAGCTGCTCGACGGTATCTAGTAGCTCGGCGTGCCCCACTCATCCAGCGCGTGGGCCGTCGCCTCACGGCCGCGCGATCCCATGATGCTTGCGAGGCATCTCAGCGCCGTGGAGCGGAATTGAGAGTTGTGCTCGATCGTGTCGAGACAAGCTGCGGTGAGGGCTAGCTCAATCTCATCGGGCGGCGGGTTGCCGTAGAGGGTGAACTTGGCCATCCAGGCTCTACGCAGCTGGGCGTAGCGGACCCGCTCGCCCTTCAGCGCTAACGCCAGGATCGCCGGCAATGCGTCCTCGATGGCGAGTTCGATCCCGAGCTTCTTGCAGGCCCGCGCTCGTTCGAGAATCTCCCGCGGCGAGCTGGCATAGATCGCCTTCTCGTATGCGGCTGCCGCAGCCGCCTGCTTGCGGTCACGCTGGTCGGTCTGCTGCGGCGACCGATTCCAGCTGCGAACCTCGATCCCATCGAACATACGTTCCCTAGTCTGCCACCTCCTCCAGCTCCACTTCAACCACCCCTTCTCAACCCGCCTCTCTCCTCCACCTCCACCCGCTACCACCCGCCCCTCTTCCTCAACCCGCTCCCTCCATCTCCTCTCCCCAAAACCGCTCCCCGCTTCCCTTCAACCGCCCCTCAAACCCTCCACCGCCCACCAGCCATCACACACTTGCACCGAGGTTGCGTCTACGCCTTCGATGCTCACCATCGGCAAGATCGGCGGACGCGGCGGCGGCCACTGGCGGACCGCCGACTACTACACCGAGCAGGTCGCCTTGGGCGCCGAGGACTACTACTCCGGCAAGGGCGAGGCGCCTGGCACCTGGACCGGCCAGGGGGCCGCGAATCTCGGCCTTACCGGCGAGCTTCAGGACGGCGAGCTGCAAGCGCTGTTCGAGCGCCGCCACCCAGTCAGCGGCGACCAGCTCGGCCGACCTCCCGGCGAGCACGCGGTGAAGGGCATCGACCTTCAGATGGCCGTGCCGAAGTCGGTATCGACGCTGTGGGCGCTGGCTGACGAGTACGGACAGCCGGAGGTCGCCGGCAAGGTTTGGGAGGCCACCCACGGCGCGGGCCGAGCAGCGATCGACTACCTCGAGCGCCACGCTTGTACGTCGCGCGCCGGCAAGGGCGGACACATTCCACTCAAGGGGGGAGGGTTCATTGGCGCGGCGTTCCCGCACCGCTTCTCACGGGAGGGCGACCCGCACGTCCACGTCCATTTTCTCGTCGCGAACATGACCTACAGCGGCGACGCCGCTCAAGGTGTCGAGGACGCTTGGCGGACGCTCGACGCTCGCGACCTCTACCAGCACCGGATGGCCGCCGGCTACGTCTTCCAGGCCGAGCTGCGCGAGCGGCTGACGCGCGAGCTTGGAGTCGAGTGGTCTGAGGTCAACAAGGGCGCGGCCGAGATAGTCGGCGTACCGCGACCGCTTTCGCTGGCGTTGTCGAAACGTCGGGCGCAGATCCTCGACGCGCTCGATCGCGACGGGCGTAGCAGCCCGCGCGAGGCAGAGATCGCCGCGTTGACGACGCGCAAGGGCAAGGAGTCGTTCGACCTCGCTGTGCAGCGCGGCCAGTGGCGAGCCGTTGCCGAGGAGCACGGGTTCGGCCCGGACGAGCTGGTCGGCACGCTCGACCGCCGCGAGTTCCGCGATCTCGAGCGCTTGGAGATCGGCGAGACGGTCGGCGACCTGATCGGCCCGGACGGACTGACCCGCGAGCGGTCGACATTCCAGCGGCGCGAGGTCGTGCAGAACCTCGCCGCCGCACACGGCAGGGGAGGGTCGGTGCAGCGGATCGAGGAACTGGCCGACCGCCTGATCGCCTCCGATCAGATCGTCGTCGTCGATGGCGACCAGCCGGGCGTGGCACGGCTGCGCGGCCAGTCAGCTGGTACGCCGAAGGAGGCGGTGCTGACGACGGCGGACATGCTCTCGGTGGAGGCCGAGATGGTCGACCAGGCCGTCGGCAGGGTGGGGGAGGGAGTCGGCGTCGTTCGGCTCGCTGATGGCGACAGCCAGTTCGCGCGTCGGCCCGGTGGGTTGGTGCTGTCTGACGAGCAGCAGCAGATGGTCCGCCAGCTCGCCACCTCCGGTCACGGCGTCGAGATCGTCCGCGCGCGGGCCGGTACCGGCAAGACCACCGCGATCGACGCCGCGCGCGAGCTGTGGGAGCGCGCCGAGTACCGCGTCGTCGGCGCTGCGCTCGCCGGACGCGCAGCCGACGAGCTGCGCGCTCGCGGAGGGATCGACAGCTACACCGTCCACGGCCTGCTCCAAGACCTCGACCGCGGCGGCGAGTGGAGCCTCGGATCGCGGACGGTCCTCGTCGTCGATGAGGCCGGCATGGTCGACTCGCGACGCATGGCCCGGCTGCTCGACCACGCCGCCCAAGCCGACGCGAAGGTCGTGCTGATCGGAGACGAGCGCCAGCTCGCCGCCGTCGAGGCCGGCGGCGGCTTCGCCGCTCTCGCCGATCGCCTCGACACGATCGAGCTGACAGAGGTCTACCGCCAACAGCACGCCTGGGACCGCCAAGCGCTCGACCAGCTCCGCCACGGCGACGTCTCGGAGTGGGTCGCCGCCTACGAGCAACACGGCCGGCTCGTCCCATGCCAGGGCGCCGACGACCAGCTCCACCAGCTCGTCGCCGATTGGTATGTCGCGACGGGCGAGCATGGGCTGATCGAGACGCAGATGTTCGCCGCCACACGCGACGACGCCGACGCGCTCAACCACCTCGCGCGCGCCGCCAGGGTGACAGCCGGCGAGCTCGACGACACCAACGCGCTCGTCGTCGGCGAGCGGGTGTTCGCAGTCGACGATCGCGTGCTCGCGCTGCGCAACGAATGGGTACGCCATACCGACCGGCCAGGCAAGCATCAACTTCGCAACGGCAACCGCGCCACCGTCACCGGCATCGACCGCGACAACGGAGACCTACAAGTCCGACTCGACACAGGCCCCGAGGTCGTACTCACCAACGACTACCTCACCGACGGCCGGCTCTCACACGGCTACGCCCAGACGATCCACAAGTCCCAGGGCATGACGATCACCCAAGACTTCGTTCTCGCCTCCCCGGATCTCGCCCGCGAGCTCGGCTACGTCGCCTCCTCCCGCCACACCGACAGCTCCCGCTTCTACATCAACGTCGGCCAAGACACAGACCTCGACCGTCCACAACTTCCCGGCCTCGAAGACGAGCCGCTCTATGCCCAGTTCGAGCGAGCGCTCGGCGTCGAACGCGCAAAGCAGCTCGCAGTCGACATCACCGAGATAGACGCCGACCTCGGCGAGCTGACAACCGCACAGCTGATCGAGCTACGCGACCGCGGCGAGGCGATCCTCTCCACGATCCCCAGACACGCACGTCGAGCCCGCGACGCCGAGCTGCTGGAGCGCGTCGCCGGCCACGCCGCCCACCTCGAAGGGCTCCTCGCTACGGCGCACGGTGCGCTGCTCGAGCTGAGCGGTCGCAAGGATCGCCAGCGCCGCTCCACGTTGGAGCAGCGCATCCACCAGCTCGAGCAGGCGCTCGACACCGCCCGCATCGAGGTCGCCGACCGCACCGACACCGCCGCAGCCGCCGACCCCGCCCAAGTGATCGAGCAACACGAGATGGAGGTCGTCAACGCCGCAGCCGCCGAGCGCGAGCTAGCCGCCCGACGCGCCAACGCGCACTGGCGCGCGAAGGGCAGCTCGCGGAGCCCGACGGCGAGGCCTCCGTGCTGCACCTGCAGCACGAGCACTCGCT
>CBFGZN010000210.1:0-4555 GCA_965653255.1 uncultured Solirubrobacterales bacterium
CACGGGTCGGGCTCCTCGGGCTGCTGTTCGCCGGCGCCCTGGCGATCTCCGCGTTCACGCTGCGCCGCGGCGGCGCCGAGTTCGACGAGGGGCTGATCCTCCAGGCGGCGGCGCGGATCTCCGACGGCCAGGTGCCGTACGCCGACTTCGCCTGGCCCTACGGACCGGCTCACCCCTACCTGCTCGGCTGGTCGTTCGATCTCTTCGATCCTTCGCTGATCGGCTGGCGCGTCCTGCGCAGCCTCGTCGATGCGTCGGTCGCGGTCACGGTCTACCTGCTGGCGCGGCGCGAAGGCGCCCCGGCCTGGCTGGCGCTCGCCGGCTGGCTGGTCGCGGCCTGCGCGATGGCCCAGCCGACGAGCGCCACGCCGTTCGCGCCGGCGCTGCTGCTCGCGCTGCTGGCCGTCCTTGCGGCGATCCGCGACGACAGCCGCAAGGCAACCCTGCTCGCCGCACTGCTGACCGCGCTCGCCGCCGCCTGGCGACTCGACTTCGGCCTCTACGCCGGCGCGGCGGTCGTCACGGCGCTGGCGCTGCGCGCCGGACCGGCCGGGACGCGAGCGCGCGCCGCCGCCCTCTACGCGGCGACCGCGATCGGACTCGGGCTGCTCGCCTATCTCCCGTTCCTGATCGCCGTCGGGCCAGCCGACCTCTACGACGCGCTCGTCGGCGCGTCGCTGCGCGAGCGCGACTACTGGACGCTGCCCTTCCCGCTCTCCTACGACGGTCCGCTGCGCGCATGGCCACCCGGTGCCGCGGCGGAGGACGGCAAGGACCTGCTCGGCTTCTACGCGCCGCTGGTCGCCGTCGCGGGCCTGGCGTTGCTCGTCCTGATCGGCGGCTGGCGAACCTATGTCGAGGGTCGCGTCCGGCAGGGCACGGCCGCCCTCGCCGTGCTCGGCGGCGGCTGCCTCGCCTACCTGCTGTCGCGCAGCGACGAGTTCCACGCTACGCCGCTGATCGTCGTCTTGACTGCGGCGCTGCCGCCCGCGGTCGCGTGGGGCTGGACGCAGTCGAGCGCGAGGCACGGCTGGCCGCGACCACCTCGCATCGCCGTCGCACTCACCGCCGCCGTCTTGGCCCTCCTGCTCGTCTACGGATCCGCGAACCGCCTCTCCGCCCTGCTGCGCCCACCCGAGCTGGCGACGATCGACCTGCCGATCGCCGACGGCGCCGACGC
This sequence comes from uncultured Solirubrobacterales bacterium, assembly GCA_965653255.1. Lineage (GTDB taxonomy): Bacteria > Actinomycetota > Thermoleophilia > Solirubrobacterales > Thermoleophilaceae > JAAYBF01. The sequence goes on from CBFGZN010000210.1 coordinate 1,181, forward strand.
TCCACCGGCCGAGGCGCGGGCGCTCGCCCGGATGGCGGCGGTCGTCGACGACGAGATCCCGCCCGACGCCCCGATCTACACGATCACTCGCCGCTCCGACCTGGTCCGCTTCAACCAGCCGCTCGTCTATCTCGTCGCCGGTCGCCCGAACCCGACCCGCCACGACTACGCGATCCAGACGTCGGCGCCCGATCAGCGGGCGCTCGTCGCCGAGCTGACACGCGACCGGCCGCGCGCGATCGTGCGCTGGACCGACCGCGCGTCGGTCGAGCGCGAGCCGAACCTGCGTGGACGTCCGACTGGCGTGCGCATCCTCGACAGGTGGGTGGCCGACCGCTACCGCCTCCTCACCCGCGCTGGCGACTACGAGATCCTCGTTCCCCGCGCCGGCCGCTGAGCGCTCGCCCCGCCGTGCCCATTGGACGCTCCGTTGGCTCCGTTGGCCTGTGCGCCGACTCCGTGGCGCTCGAGCAACGCCGCGTCGACCTCACGCGGGAATGCCTCGCGGAAGATCTCCGTATCGAAGCGGCGAGCATTTGCCACGCACACGACGGGATCCACCGACAGCGCGTCGAAATCCACCACAGCGGCCGCGAGCTCCTGCGCGCCACCGTTCCAAAGCGTGCCGGTGACGCCCTCGACCACGGTCTCCAACGCGCCGCCGGCACCTGCCGCAATCACCGGCCGCCCCGCCGCCTGAGCCTCGACCGCGGCGATCCCGAACTCCTCGATCGACGTCACGACGACCGCCCGCGCGCTGGTCAGTAGCTGCGCCGCCCGCTCGTCGTCGACTCGCCCGGCGAACCTGATCGTCGGACCGGCGAGCGAACGCAACCGGCACTCGTCCGGCCCGTCGCCGACGACGACCAACGGCAACCCGAGCTGGTTGAACGCCTCGATCGCCAGGTCGATCCGCTTGTGCGACATCAATGCCGACAGCAGTACGTAGTGCGCACGCGGCTCGCCCGGTGCGAAGCGATGGGTGCCGACCGGCGGATAGACGACCGTCGACTCGCGCTTCAGGCAGTCGGCGATCCGCTGCTGCGTGGTGCGCGAATTCGTCACATAGCGATCGACGCGGGTGGCGGCGGTGCGATCCCAGTCGCGCCAGCGGCCGAGGAAGGAGTCGAGCAGCGCGCGGCTGACCGGGTCGCGGCGCTCGGCCAACGTGCGGTCGCGCTCGTTCCAGGCGTAGCGGAACGGGTTGTGGCAGTAGCAGACGTGGGTTGCGTCGTCGGCGCGCCGGGCGGCGTGCGCCCAGGCACTCGAGCTCGAGATCACGAGGTCGTAGCTGGACAGGTCGAACGAGCGGATCGCCGCCGGGTAGAGCGGCAGCAGCCCACGGAACGTCCGCTTGCCGGGATGGACGGCCTGCAAGAACGAGCTCTGGACGTTGCGATCGGCGAGGCGACCCTCTGTCCCCTGCTCGTCGTAGATCGGCGAGAAGACATCGGCCTCCGGATAGAGGTCGCAGATCTCGAAGAAGACGCGCTCAGCGCCGCGGACCCCGATCAGGAAGTCATGGACCAGAGCGACCCGGGTATGAGAACCGGGTCTTGTCGGCATACGCACAGTTCGAGTGTATGCACGATGTGAAGCCACGAAACATGGGTTTATCCACTTCGTACATCGCTACCCTCGCCGTTATGGACGGATGCGGAGCGCTGCGTCGGACGAGCGCGACAGTCGTGGCGGTGTTCGCGGTCCTGACCTTGGCACCGACGACCGCCGCAGTGGCTCAGAGCGCCGGCGATCGCCAGTACGCCGACCCGCTCGTCACCGATGGCGGTCAGTCCGGACAACAGTCGCCCTCTTCGCAAGGGGATGGCGATACGCCGACCTCGGCGCCCGTCACTCCGGCACCGACGGCCGGCTCCGACGACACGACGTCGGGCGTCGCCGGCGAGACCAGCGCCGCACCGGAGGCGACGCTGCCGCACACCGGGGCCGAGCCGCTGGCCCTAGCGGCAGTCGGTCTCGCCTTCGCGACGGCCGGCGGACTGGCCCTTGCGTTGCCGTGCCGCCGGCGGCATGCTCGCCGCTAGCCGATAGCGCAGCTTTCCCTCCGAGGCTGGGTTCACAGCAACGATGCCTAAATCCCTCCGTCTGGCGCTCGCTTTCCTCGTGGCAGCCGTTGTCACGGCATCCATCGCCTCGCAAGCCGTCGCGCGCGTGCCGTTCGGCTTCGCCGGCGTGATGATCGACGGCCCGATGAACGCCCCGGGCTACGACCCGGCCGAGGAGATGGACGTGATGGTGGCCAGCGGAGTGGAGAGCGTCCGCTTCGCCTTCCACTGGGTCGACGGCCAGCCCTACCGCAGCTCCGCTCAGGTACCCGAGGCGCAGCGCGCGGAGTTCGTCGACGTCGGCGGCGTGCCGACGACCTTCACGCGCTTCGACCCGATGGTCGCCGGCGCCGCCGCGCGCGGCCTGACGCTGCTGCCGAACGTGACCACTGCCCCAGGCTGGGCGGCCAAGCGTCCAGGTGTCTTCGGCTCGCCGCCGAAGGGCACAGCGAGCTTTGCCAATTTCGCCCGCGCACTCGTCAAGCGCTACGGACCCCGTGGCAGCTTCTGGGCCGAGAACCCGGCCCTGCCACGGCGCCCGATCCGCAAGTGGCAGCTCTGGAACGAGCCGAACCTGCGCTACTCGTGGACCGAGCGCAAGTGGGCGCCGGGCTACGTGAAGCTGCTGCGCGCAGGTCGCCAGGCGATCAAGGCCGCCGACCCGGGCGCGCGCATCGTCCTCGCCGGACTGGCCAACGTCAGCTGGGCCGACCTCGAGCAGATCTACCGCGTGCGCGGCGCCCGCCGCCTCTTCGACGAAGTCGCGATCCACCCCTACACCAAGCCACCCGAAGGCGTGATCACGATCCTCGACCGCGTTCGCAAGGTGATGTCCAAGTACGGCGACCGCCGCGAGCCGGTCACCGTCACCGAGTTCGGCTGGCCGTCCTCGAAGGGCAAGGTCAAGGGTGTCGGCGTCTCGACCGACCGCCGCGGCCAAGCCGCTCGCCTGCGCAAGGCACTTCCCCTGCTCGCCCGCAACCGCAAGCGCCTCCACCTGGCCAACGTCTACTACTACACGTGGGTCACCAACGACCGCCCCAACAGCTCGATCTTCTTCTTCGCCGGCCTCCGCCACCGCCTCCCCTCCGGCAAGATCGTTCCCAAGCCCGCCTTCGACGTCTTCCGCACCACCGCCCTCCGCCTCGAGGGCTGCCGCGTCAAAGCCTCGGTCGCCACCCGCTGCGCCCGGCGCTGAGCGTACGAGCAGTTCTCCATCCGTATCCTTGCCGCGATGCAGGCCAGGGCAATCCTTGCGGCGGCAGTCGGCGTCCTCGCCTGCACGCTCGCGCTCGGATGCGGGTCGGAC
>CBFGZN010000211.1:0-4458 GCA_965653255.1 uncultured Solirubrobacterales bacterium
CGAGTCGGTCAGTGCCGTCTCGACGTCGGCGCGCTCGGCGGCGCCCGCCCGGTTGCCGCGCGGCGGGACGACCACCGTCCGGACGTCCGCTCCCGCGCCGGGCAGCGACAGCTCCGTGTAGCGCTCGACCCAGGCGGGGTAGCCCTCCGGCGCGCCGGCCATGACGATCGGGGTCGGGTTCGGTTGGTACGACCGGACCGTGTAGCTGTCGCCGCGTCCGAGCGGGTCGAGCAGCTCGGTGGTGCCGTCCGCCGACGGGACGGCCGCCGCCCCGACACGTCGTAGGTCAGCCCGCTGCCGACGAGCAGCTCGGTAGAGAGCGACCTGACGGTGAACTGGATCTCGTCGTTCCAGTCAGGGTTCAGCTCGCCGTAGCTCCATGTCCCCGAGTCGAAGCTGACTCTGTTGGGATCGAAGGGAAGTTCGGCGGACAGATCGCGCTGCTCGTCGCCGGTCGCGCGATACCAGTGGACGCCGTCGAAGCTGTTGAGCGTCTCCGCCTTCCAGTAGTGCGGGTGGTCGGAGCGGACGTTCAGCAGTGTCGTTCCCTGGCGTGGCCAGTCGAGCGGGCCGTAGCTGTGATCCCACGAGAAGGCGATTCCGGCGTCGGCTCCGAACGGCGACCAAGAGCGGTAGTCGAGCCATGGTCCGTCGCCGTCGAGTGCGGCGGCGGCCGGCAGCGCCAGCAAGGCAGTCGCGGCGACGACGATCGCGCCGGCGGTCCACTCGCGAACGCCGCGCTGCGGGAGCCATAGCCAGGCGGCGATCAACGCCAGCAACAGCGCCCCGAACAGCAGCGGGCTGCCAGGGCTGTTGGTCGTCACGGCCAGCGTGTAGACGGCGATCAGCAAGACGAGCGCGGCACCGCGCAACGGCGGCCGCGCCTCCGGCGACGCCGGCCAGAACGAGAGCGCGGCCGCCGCGGTCAGGAGCAGCGGAGCACCCAGCAGGATCGTCAGCCGGATCCACCCGTCGGGGCCGTCGTAGGGCCAGTCGACGCCCTGGACGCCGAGCAGCGCCCGGTCGAGCTGGTCGGCGAGCTCGCCCCAGCCGGTGGGGAACAGCAGGCGCGGCTCGATTCCCGTCGCGACCAGGCCGGCGGCGAGTGCCGCGAGCACGGTGAGCGCGGCGAACGCCAGGACGGTGCGGCGCGGGAGCTGCGAGCGGTCGAGTAGCGCCAGCGCGACGGCGCAGGCGGTCGCGGCTCCGACCGTCGCGAGAACGACAGCCGCCGACGGTCTGGCGACGAGCATCGCCCAGTGCGCGGCGCCGTATGTGGCGAAAGCGGCGAAGATGGCCAATCGCACGGCGACCGTGCCGGCGCTTTCGGCGTCTTCAGCGGTCGCCAGCGGCGAGGTACGCAGCGGCATTGCCGTGGCGTTCATGCGGCGGCGCTCCGACCGCCGCGGTCGACCAGCCTGCCGCTGCAACCGCCAACCTCGAACGCCGCTGCCGTGCTCGCCGGCAGCGTCGGCGCGACCAGATAGCGCGGTCGTGCGGGCAACAGCTCCAGCTCGTGCGGGATCGCGCCGCCCGCGGTCGCTGTTACCCACAGCAGCGCACCCGAGCGCGGACCGAGGCCGCCGACGCTGGTCTTCGTTTCCGCCTCCACGAGCGCGAGCCGCTTGTGGACACCCGGCCAGGCGCCGAGGTCGTGGTCGATCGAGACCGGCCGCCGATCGCCCGGCACGAGCAGCGCGACCCCCTCGACGCGCGCCAGCGCGACGCAGAGCGAGGCTGCAGCGCGCACTGCCGCGTCGAGTGCGTCGATGTCGGCCGGCGCTGCGACGTCGAGCACGATCAGCGGCGCCGATGCGCTCTCGGCGACGAAGCGCCGCTCCATCATCTCGCCGCGGCGGGCGAGCGTCGCCCAGTGGATGCGCGACGCGGGCGCCCCCTCGCGGTAGGGGCGCAGGCCGTCGAGGTCGACGCCGTCGTTGGCGTCCTCGCGCCAGCGGCCGGCCGAACGGGCGCCGGTCCCGAGGCCGGTCAGGCCTCCGGCAGCGTTCGCGCCGCCGCCCGCCAGCACCGTCACCGGGTCGAGGCGCGGCAGCACGAGCAGGTCTGCCGTGTCGTTGCTGCGCGCCTCGCGCATGCAGATCTGGAGCGGGTCGGAGATGCGCAACCGGCTCGGCGCAAGCGTGACGCGGCCACGGCGGGGTAGGACGGCCAGGGCGTCGAGGCGCGCGCGGCGGCGACCGGCGACCACCGAGCTGCTCGTGAGCAGCGGATCGGTGAGCTCGCCGCCGGGCGCCGGCAGCCAGTCGAGGCGGGCCTCGACCTGGATTCGGAACGGTGCGTCCTCGACGACGGTCGGCGGCGTCGGCAGCCGTATGACGCTCGCCCCGCTCGCCGCGATCCAGACCCAGACCGTGCTGAGGACCACGGCGAGCAGGATCGCGACGCCGGGCAGGTACAGCGACGCTGTGTCGAAGGCGCCGCCGACGAGGCAGAGCCCGGATCCCAGCAGCGCCGTGGCGATTGCTCGCGACACGGCGCCCGCCTCAGAGCGCGGGGACCCGCTCGAGGGCGTCGCCGACCACGGCGGCGCGCTGGTCGGGCAGCGCGCCGGGCGCCAGCATCAGGCGGTGGGTCAGCACGGCCGGCGCGAGTCGCTGAACATCGTCGGGCAGCGCATGGTCGCGACCGTCGAGCGCGGCGTGTGCCTTCGCCGCCCGGAACAGCATCAGGCCGGCGCGCGGGCTGGCGCCGAGCTCGACGCGCGGATCGGCGCGCGTCGCGGCGAGCAGCGCGACGATGTACTCGCGCAGCGCCTCGCTGCCGTGGATCGCTGCGGTCGCGGTCTGGGCGGCGAGCACGTCGGCGAGTTCGGCGACCGGCGCCACGTCGCGCACGCGGTCGCCCTCGGCGTGGTCGTGCAGCATCGCGGCCTCCTGCTCGGCGGTCGGGTAGCCGAGCGAGACGCGGACCATGAAGCGGTCGAGCTGGGCTTCGGGAAGGGGATAGGTGCCCTCGTACTCGACCGGGTTCTGCGTCGCGAGCACCAGGAACGGGCGCGCCAGCTCGTGCGTCTGGCGGTCGACGGTGACCTGGCGCTCCTGCATGCACTCGAGCAGGCCCGACTGCGTCTTCGGCGAGGCGCGGTTGACCTCGTCGACCAGCACGACGTTGGCGAACACCGGCCCGGGGCGGAACTCGAAGCGGTTCTCGCGCCGGTCGAAGACGTTCGTCCCGACCAGGTCGGCGGGCAGCACGTCGGCCGTGCACTGCACGCGTGCGTGCTCGGCGTCGATCGACCGCGCGAGCGCCCTTGCCAGCGCCGTCTTGCCCACACCGGGGAAGTCCTCGATCAGCACGTGTCCGCCGGCCATCAAGGCCACCAGCACGTCGCGGATCACCGCGGGCGGCGCCTTGACCGCGCTGCCGACGTTGCGCTGGATCCGCTCGCCGAGCGCCGCTACCTCGCGCGGGCCGACCTCGGGCACGGTTGACATAAGTCCACTGTAGGGATCGACGTTTGGGCCCCAATCCCGTTTCTAGAACGAGCTGGCCTAGCGGTCGGCGGGCTCGGGCTGCGGTACGGCGACCGCGACGTCCGCGCTGGGTGTGCCACCGACGCCGCCATCGGTCTTCGCCAGCTGCGATGGCCACCAGAACTTGGGGCCGATCTTCAGCACGAGAGCCGGAACGAGGACCGAGCGGACGAGGAAGGTGTCGAGCAGGACGCCGAAGGCGACGACGAAGCCGATCTCGGTCAGGAAGACGAGCGGCAGCACCGCGAGCACGGAGAAGGTGCCGGCGAGGACGATGCCGGCGCTCGTGATCACGCCGCCGGTGACTGCGAGCGCGCGCAGGATGCCCTCGCGGGTGCCGTGGACGAGCGTCTCCTCGCGTGCCCGGGCGATCAGGAAGATGTTGTAGTCGACCCCCAGCGCGACCAGGAAGACGAACGCGAACAGCGGCAGCGATGGGTCGGAGCCGGGGAAGTCGAAGAAGACGTCGAAGGCGAAGTAGCCGAAGCCGAGCGCGGCGACGAAGCTGAGGATCACCGTCCCGATCAGGACGAGCGGCGCGACGACCGCGCGCAGCAAGAGCATCAGGATCAGGAAGACAACGACGAGGACGATCGGCGGGATCACCTTCGAGTCCCAGGCCGCCGCCTCGCGGACGTCGAACTCGACGGCGGTCGCGCCACCGACGAGCGTGTCGGGAGCGACGCCCTGGACCGCGTCGCGCAGCGGCTCGACGACGTCGTAGGCCTCGGTCGAGTACGGCGTCGGCTCGAGCGTCGCCTGTACGAGCACACCGCCCTCGCCCTGTGCGACCGGCGGCGAGACCGACTGGATGCCGTCGACCTCGGCAGCCGCCGCGGAGACGGCCTCGACCTGGCCCGGGTCGCTGACGACGATGTCAGCCGGCGCGGCCGAGCCGGTAGTTGATCGCCACCACCACGACGTCGGGGCGGTGGTCGGCGAGCACGGCGTCGAGGTCACCGGC
>CBFGZN010000212.1:0-4422 GCA_965653255.1 uncultured Solirubrobacterales bacterium
GACGGCATCGACGAGCGCCTCCCCGAAGGCAAAGCGCTCCTGAATGTGAAACATCCCCCACGTAAGTCCTCCGCGCAGGAAGAACCCGGATTGGACGAGGGCCAGTTGCAGGTAGGCGGCCTGACTCAGGAGGCCGGCGATGGTGCTTTCCTCGTCGCCCTTGCGTAACAGCGGCGAGGCGATCACCAGCAGATCGGAGAACGAGGCCGCTGGCCAGGGAGAGTTCCCGTGCAGGAAGTCGCGGTAGCCCTGCTCACCGTCGCGGCCGGTGACCGCGGCCTCGAGACGGCGCAGATTGGCGAGGCCCCCGGTGCCTGGCCATGTCGCGCACGCCGAGCACGTCGACATACAGGACCGCGGAGCGAACGAGCTTGGGCCGGGCCTGGCGGTCCTTCGTGACGTAGGCGCGGAGGGCGTCCGTCCTCGTCCTGCTTCCGTTGCTGCCCATCCGCGGGGGCGCCTGAGCTAGGCGGCCTGGAGCCGAGCGTCGCCGCGCGCGCTCAGCACGAACGTGAGCGGCGAGGTCGCGGTCGGTGCGCGTCGCTCGACTAAGCCACGCCACTCGGCAGACGCAAGCCAGCGGGAAAGCACGGCTCGCGCCCGGGGATCCTCGACCTTCACGCTCAGCTCGTCGAACGTGGCCGGCTGGATCTTCGAGAGTAGGTGCAGCAGATCCATGTCATAGGCCTCGTAGCGCTTCAGATGGGAAGGGTAGGTGCGCCCATCGGTCGTGCGAGGAGTTCCTTCGTCGAGACTTTTCTGGTCTAGCAATGCCATTTCAGTCTGTCACTCGACTAGGACGGTGTCGGTTCTTCATCGGTCGCTCTCCACGGCACCTTGAGGCATCGCCGAGAGGGCGCGTCATATTAGCCGTACCCCGTTGCATCTGTGTCAACCCAAGCCTCGTGAGGCCGCCATGATCTCTTCGAGATGCTCGACGGGTCGCAGAACCTGTAGGTCGCTGAACTCGAGCTCGGCCTTACCTTGCCGGTAGCGCAGGTGTGAGTCGTGGCACACGGAACACCCGACCGGCTTTTGCTGACGTGTTGAGGACTGTCACTGAACAATCCGACGAACGCCACGCCATCCAACTTCCAGACCACTAACGGAACCCCTCCACCCAATCGTCGCCCAGTGGGCATGAATATCCATAATAACCTACCAGAGAACTCCCATTTACTCCACTGGGAGGTCTAGGAAACGCGGGGGTTCTGGATTGGGGTGAGCGTTGCCTCGATCTTGTCCCGCAACGGCTCGAACCGCGGCGGGAGGACTAGCTTCTCACCGAGGTGGGCCGGGTCCTCGTCGGCGTCGAAGCCGGGGCCGAGGGTGGCGATCTCGAAGAGGACGCCGGAAGGCTCGCGGAAGTAGATCGACTTGAACCAGAAGCGGTCGATGATCTCGGTGGCGCGGGCGTGGCCGGCGAGGGCGCGCTCACGCCAGGCCTCGTGGTCGTCCATCGTCGAAGCCCAGGCGATGTGGTGGACCGTGCCGGCGCCCTCGCGGCCGGGCTCGGCCGGTGGCTCGTCGTAGATCCAGTGGCCGCCGCGGGAGTCGCCGCGGACCTCGTAGACGCGCGTCGCGCCGATGTTGGCGGGCTGGTCGTCGCCGTCGGTGATCGGGGTGAAGCCGAGCTGCTGCTCGATCAGCTCCGTGCTGGCGTCGGGGTTCGCGGCGTAGGCGCGCGCGGCGTGGAAGCCCTGCAGGGCGAGCTCGCGCGGGACCTCGGGGTGGTCGGCGATCAGCGGCTGGTCGGGCACGTCGGCGACGAGCAGCTCGTGGCGCAGGCCCTCGGGGTCGGCGAAGCTGAGCGAGTGGGCGCCGCGCTCGGTCTCGACGCCCTCAGCGGCGAGGCGGCCGGTCCAGAAGTCGAGCGCCTCCTCGGACGCGACGCGCCAGACGATCGTGTGGACCATCCCGGCCCCGGCGCGGCCGGGCGCGGCGCCGGGGAACTCGAAGAACGTGATGTCGGCGCCTGGGGTGCCCTGCTCGTCGGCGTAGAACAGGTGGTAGACCGACGGCTGGTCCTGGTTGACCGTCTTCTTGACGAGCCGCAGGCCCAGCACCCGCGCGTAGAAGTCGACGTTGCCCGGCGCGTCGCCGGTGATGGCCGTTATGTGGTGGATGCCCTCTAGCTGCATCCTGGTGAATCTAGCGGCGACGTGCCGCTGCTTCTAGGGAGACAGCCGGAACGGCGGGTACTCGTCGGTCGTCAGCAGCAGCGCGTAGGCGGCGACGCGCCAGAACCAACGCTGGACGCCGACGACGAAGTCGAACAGCCCGCGCGGGTAGTTGCCGGTGAAGAGGATCGCGAACCAGGCGATCACGACCGCCACGAAGGCGCCGATGCTGAGGAAGAACAGCACGATGTAGTGCGGAATCGCGAGCAGCCACTTGACGATCGGCATACCACGCATCAGCTCCGTCTCGGCGTTCGGGTAACGGATGTCGAAGCGCAGCGACTGCTGCTCGTCGGTCGACGGGTACTTGTCGTCGAGCAGCGAAACGTAGAGGTGGACGCGGCCGCTGAAGCGGGCGAGCTCCTGGTTCCAGTCGAACCACCAGCGCGGGTACTTTTTGCGGAAGAGGATCATTAGGAAGGGGCCGCCGAACAGGAAGCCGCCGGCCGCTACCGCGTAGGTGTAGTTGCCGGTGCTGTAGGCCTGTCCTGAGACCGCCGTAAGCACGATCGCGATCGGGATGACCGTGAAGATCCGGAAGAAGGTCGTCAGCCGATTCAGCTGCCGATCCGGGTACTCGACGTCGTACTGGACTGGATAGTCGCCGGACGGCGGGGCGGGCTCGCCCTGCGTGGGGTACGGACCGGTCATCGGAATCCTCCTCGGGCGTGGATGCTTCCTCGCCCGGAGGTCTTCGCCGCCGCCGGCCGGTGTCCTGCCCTCAGACGTCGTTGCTCGGCAGCTTCACGACAGTCACGAAGAAGTCGTCGATCTGTCGCACCACCTCGATGAAGCGCTCGAAGTCGACCGGCTTGGTGACATAGGCGTTGGCGTGCAGCTCGTAGCTGCGCAGCACGTCCTCCTCGGCCTGGGAGGTCGTCAGCACCACCACCGGAATCGTCCGCAGGTCGTCGTCGCCCTTGATCTCGGCGAGGACCTCGCGGCCGTCCTTGCGCGGCAGGTTGAGGTCGAGCAGGATCAGGTCGGGACGTGGCGCGCCGGCATGGCTGCCCGCGCGACGCAGGTACTCGAGCGCCTGGACGCCGTCGGTGACGCAGGTCAGCCGGTTGCGGACCTTGTTGTCCTCGAACGCCTCGCGGATCATCAGCGTGTCGCCGGGGTCGTCCTCGACCAGCAGCACGTCGATCGGCTTGGCGTTCGGGGGCGGCGGGGAAGTCATCGGCTCTCCTCGAGTGCGGGCAGTGTGAAGCGGAAGGTCGTGCCGGGCCCGGCGTCGGGATCGAGCCAGATTTGGCCACCGTGATGCTCGACGATCTTGCGGCACAGCGCCAGTCCGATTCCGGTGCCAGCGTACTCGTCCTTGCTGTGCAGTCGCTGGAAGATCACGAAGACCCGCTCGGCGTAGTCCGGGTCGATTCCGATCCCGTTGTCGGTACAGGTGAATAGCCAGTCGGCGCCATCGCGCTCAGCTGCGACGCGGATCTCGGGACGGTCCTCGCCGTGGAACTTGAGCGCGTTGGAGATCAGGTTCTGGAACAGGGCGGTCAGCAGCGAGCTCTCGCCGCTGACGGTCGGCAACGGCCCGATCTCGACCAGCGCGCGCGACTCGACGACCGTCGCGTCGAGATTGGCAAGCGCGCGGCAGGCCGTCTCACCGAGATCGACCGGTTGTGGCGTGTCGCCCATCCGGCCGACGCGCGAGAAGGCGAGCAGATCGTTGATCAGTTGCTGCATCCGCTTCGCGCCGTCGACCGCGAACTCGATGTACTGGTCGGCGCGCTCGTCGAGCTGTCCCTTGTAGCGCTGCTCGAGCAGCTGGCAGAAGCTTGCGACCTTGCGCAACGGCTCCTGGAGGTCGTGTGAGGCGACGTAGGCGAACTGCTCGAGCTCGGCGTTCGAGCGCCCGAGCTCGCGCGTCTGGGCGTCGAGCTGGTCGTGGGCCTCCTGCAGCGCCGACAGCTCGGCGACGATCCGCTGGCGCATCGAGTCGATGTCGGCCGCCAGGTCGACGATGTCGCGCGGCCCGGCGCCGTGGATCGGCGTGTCGAACTCGCCCTGGGCGACGCGCCGCACGCGCCTGCCGAGCACGCCGAGCGGCAGCGTCACGGTGCGCCGCAGCATCACCAGTGTGGTCACGAGCGCCGCGACGACGACGACCGCGATCGCCACGAACGACACCGACAGGAGCCGCGCCGCGTCGGCGAAGTCGTCCTGGCCGCGGATCCCGGGACCGAGCTGGTCGAGCACGACCTGGCGGGCATCGGAGAGGTTGACGATCGCG
>CBFGZN010000213.1:0-4416 GCA_965653255.1 uncultured Solirubrobacterales bacterium
GATCGAGCGCGAGATCCGCCGCGTCCGCGCCCGGCGCGCCCGCGAGCGCCGCTACCGCGAGACGCAGGACGAGTTCACCGACGCGATGCAGATCATGCGCGACGAGTCCGAGGCGCACCAGCTCGTCAAGGAGCACCTCGAGCGGACGATCGCCGGCGTCGACGTGGCGATCCTCAACCGCAACAACTCCGACAACCGGCTCTATGCCGCGACGACGATCGACGGCGCCCCCGAGCTCGCGACGAAGCTCGTCGACGCCGAGCCCGACTCATGCCTGGCGGTCCGCCTCGGCCACGCCCACGAGCAGGGCAAGGACATCGACCCGCTGCTGAGCTGCGAGCTCTGCGGCAAGTCGGCCGCCGAGGTGGTGTGCACTCCCTCGCTGGTCGGCGGCGAGGTGATCGGCTCGGTGCTCGTCCGCAACGACCGCGAGCTCAGCGGCGAGGAGCGCCAGCGCGTCGCCGACTCGGTCTCCCAGGCGTCGCCGGTGCTCGCCAACCTGCGCAACCTTGCGATCGCCGAGAACCGCGCCGCGACCGACGCGCTGACCGGCTTGCCGAACTCGCGCTCCTGCCGCGACAACCTCAAGCGGATGGTCGCCCACGCCGGCCGCACCGTCACGCCGCTGTCGGCGGTGATGTTCGACCTCGACCACTTCAAGCAGATCAACGACCGCTTCGGTCACGGCGCTGGCGACGACGTCCTCGCGGGCGTTGGTGAGGTGATCAACGCGACCGTGCGCGGCAGCGACTTCGGCGGCCGCTACGGCGGCGAGGAGTTCCTGCTGCTGCTGCCCGGCACCGACCACGAGGGCGCGATCGAGGTCTCCGAGAAGCTCCGCGCTTCGATCGAAGCGCTCGAGTTCCAGCAGATCGAGCTGAAGGTCACCGCCAGCTTCGGCATCGCCAGCTACCCGCTCGACGCCCTCGACGCCGACGCCCTGATCCGCATGTCCGACCGCGCCCTCTACGCCGCCAAGGCCAAGGGCCGCAACCGCGTCGAGATCATCGACTCACGCACCGAGCCCCAGCCGCAGGACGCCTGAACCTATCTCGGCGTAGAGCGCCCAAGGTCAATCCGCATTTGGGGCAAGGCTGCCCGGTCCTTCTCCCTCCCAGCAGCCTCCTTGGACCGCAGAATGTCGTCGGGATCGGCTACGACGATTGTGATCCCCGGCTCGACTTCGTGCTCTCGCGCTCGCTGTAGCCAGTCCTCGTAGTGGCCGATCCCGTCGGCTCGACGCACGATCTCGAGTCTGCCGTGGCGTGTCGTGAACGCCGTGCCGAAGCCGCCGATCCTGCCACGAACTCGACGCCATGCTCGGCGAGGGTCTCCAGCAGGCGGACCTGATCGACGCCGAGCGCGATCACCGGTCTCCCCTGGCGCGTTGGGACAGGAGCGCCCGCAGGCCGGGGACGCGCGCACGCGCGCTCTCCTTGGGTGAGGCGTCGGCCAGTCGCAGGAGATCGCGAGGATGAGCCACGACGACTTGGGCGTCGTCGTCGATATGCAGAACGTCTGCGGCGCTCCACAGGTCCTGAAAGGCGGCGTTGCCCGGGACGTGGGTGGCGATCTCGACGGTTGCTCCGCTCGAGTTCCGCCACGACAGGCGGCGGTCGGTCTCTCTCCACCGGGCTTCGCTATCGGAGGGCTCGAAGCCGGCCGCGTCCAACTCGGCCTCAGTCGAGACGGGGTCACGGCTGACTATCTCCAGGCGGGGGTTGTGGACCAGTTGTGGCAAGCCTTGGAGGGCAGCGGCGACCTCCCCGATCAGAATCGCCGGCGTCCGGACGTCGGCGAGCCATCGCAGCGCGTCCAGCACCCAGGTCGCGGGCCCGGGCCTGAGCATCGTGCGCAGACGCTCGGCTGGGGCCAATGCGAGTTGGTCGGCGGCTAGCTCGTCGAGGCTGTGGTCCTGCTCGGCAAGATGGATGACGAGCTCGAGCCCGCAGGCGTTCACCAGGCTCTGCAGCCGTTCGAACGTCGGATTGCGCTGGCCCCGCTCGCAGCCACCTATGTAGTTGCGGTGCACCCCGCTGCGAATGGCGAGTTGCTCCTGTGTGAGGCCAGCCCGGCGACGGGCGTTCCGGACGATGTCGCCTGCCTCCACGCACCCATTGTACCGCTAGGAGTTCTTTGAATGCACCGAATGCAATTCATCGGATGAACCGCATCCAGTGCATGCCCTCTAGTCCAGCGAGGCCACCACGTGCTTGATCTCGGTGTAGTCCTCGAGCGAGTACATCGACATGTCCTTGCCGTAGCCGGACTCCTTGTAGCCGCCGTGCGGCATCTCGGGCGAGATCGAGAAGTGGTCGTTGATCCAGACGCAGCCGAAGCGCAGGGCGCGTGAGACACGCATCGCGCGGCCAACGTCGCGGGTCCAGACCGACGCCGACAGCCCGTATCGGGTGCCGTTCGCCCACTCGATCGCCTTCGCCTCGTCGTCGAACGGTTGGACGGTGATCACCGGGCCGAAGATCTCCTTCTGGATCATCTCGTCGTCCTGGCTCAGTCCCGCTACGACCGCCGGCTCGAGGTAGTAGCCGGGCAGGTCGCCGCTGCGGCCGCCGCCGGTGACGATCTCGGCGCCCGACGGTTTACGCTCGAGGAAGCCCTCGATTCGCTCGCGCTGGGCGGCCGAGTTGACCGGGCCAAGCGTCGTGTCGCCGTCGCGCGTCAGCCCGACGACCTGCTTGCCGGCCTCGCCGGCGAGGCCGTTGACGACGTCGTCGTAGACCTTCTTCGAGGCCAGCACGCGCGTCGCCGCGGTGCAGTCCTGGCCGGCGTTGTAGTAGCCGGCCTCGGCGATCGTCGCCAGCGCGCTCTCCATGTCGACGTCGTCGAAGACGACGACCGGCGCCTTGCCGCCGAGCTCGAGGTGGACCTTCTTCAGCGTCTCGGCGGCGGCCGCAGCGATCCATTTGCCGGTCGGCGGCGAGCCGGTTAGCGAGACCATGTCGACGTCGGGATGGCGGACCAGCGGGGCGCCCGCCGGCTCGCCATGGCCGCCGATCACGTTCAGGACGCCGGGCGGGAAGACGTCGGCCGCCCACTCGGCCATCTTCAGCGTCGTCAGCGGCGTCGTCTCGGCCGGCTTCAGCACGACCGTGTTGCCGGTCGCGAGCGCCGGGCCGATCTTCCAGACGGCCATCATCAGCGGGTAGTTCCAGGGCGTGATCTGGCCGACCACGCCGACCGGCTCGCGCCTGATGAACGACGTCTTGCCCTCCATGTACTCGCCCGCGGCGAGGCCGCCCATCGTGCGGCCGGCGCCGGCGAAGAAGCGCAGGTTGTCGACCATCGAGTCGACCTCGCCGCGGGCCTCGCCGCGCGGCTTGCCGGCGTCGGCGGACTCGAGGTCGGCGATCTCCTCGGCGTGCTCCTCGACGACCTCGGCGAGCTTGTACAGGCAGTTCGCGCGCTCGCCCGGAGTCGTCGCCCACCAGCCGTCGAACGCCTTGCGCGCGGCGGCGACGGCGCGGTCGACGTCCTCCTCGGTCGAGAGCGGCGCCTCGCCGATCACCTCGAGCGTGGCCGGGTCGAGCACCTCCTCGGTCTGGCCTGCGGCCGGGTCGACGAGCTCGCCGCCGATGAAGTTCTTGAGCTTCACAGTCGTGGTTGCCATCTCAGTCCCTCGCGTCTTCCTTCCTCGTTTGAATCGTGGCCAGCGCCTCCCTAGGCGGGCTCGAGCTCTCCGAGAACCTCCTCGAGCGGCGTGTGCTCGAGTCCCGTGCCCTCCGCCACGGCGGCGAGTGTCACTCGCCCGCCGATCACGTTAACGCCCGGCGCAAGTCCGGGGTGCAAATCGATCGCGCCCTTCAGGCCCTTGTCGGCCAGCGCGAGCACGTACGGCAGCGTCGCGTTGGTCAGCGCGTAGGTCGAGGTAATCGGCACCGCGCCGGGCATGTTGGTCACGCAGTAGTGGGTGATCCCGTCGACCTCGTAGGTCGGGTCGGAGTGGGTCGTCGGCCGCGAGGTCTCGAAGCAGCCGCCCTGGTCGATCGACACGTCGACGAGCACCGAGCGCGGGTTCATCATCGCCAGCTGCTCGCGCTTGATCACGTACGGCGCGCGGGCGCCGTGGACGAGCACCGCGCCGATCACCAGGTCGGCGCGCGGCAGCATCTCCTCGACCGCGAGCGTCGACGAGTAGACGGTCGAGGCACGCCCGCCGAAGGCGATGTCGAGCTCGCGCAGGCGGTCGACGCTGCGGTCGTAGACGAACACGTCGGCGTCCATCCCGATCGCGATCTTCGCGGCGTTGAAGCCGACGACCCCGCCGCCGATCACCATCACGTTCGCCGCCGCGACGCCGGGCACGCCGCCAAGCAGCACGCCGCGCCCGCCGAGCGGCCGCTCGAGCATGAACGCGCCGGCCTGAGTCGCGATCTTGCCCGCGACCTCGCTCATCGG
>CBFGZN010000214.1:0-4384 GCA_965653255.1 uncultured Solirubrobacterales bacterium
TGACCGAGGAGCCGCCCGCCCACCTGATCGACTGGCACGGCAACGACTGGACGCCGGACTCGGACACCCCGTCAGCTCATCCGAACGCCCGCTTCGCGGTCCCGGCTTCGCAGGACCCGGCGATCGCCGCGGAGTGGGAGGACCCCGCCGGCGTGCCGATCGACGCGATCCTCTTCGGCGGTCGCCGCTCGACCGTCGTGCCGCTCGTCACCGAGGCGCGCGACTGGGAGCACGGCGTCTTCCTCGGCGCGACGATGTCGTCGGAGACGACCGCGGCCGCCGCGGGCCAGGTCGGCCAGCTGCGCTTCGACCCGTTCGCGATGCTGCCGTTCTGCGGCTACAACATGGCCGACTACATGGCCCACTGGCTGAAGGTCGGCGAGCGCGACGGCGCCGTCCTGCCGAAGGTCTTCTACGTCAACTGGTTCCGCAAGGACGACGACGGCCGCTTCCTCTGGCCGGGCTTCGGCGAGAACAGCCGCGTGCTCGAGTGGGTCTTCCGTCGCACCAACGGCGAGGGCGAGGTCTCCGACACGGCGTTCGGCCTCGTTCCGCCCGCGAGCGACATCGACACCGACGGCCTCGACATCGACACCGCCGCGCTCGAGGAGCTGCTGCACGTTGATGAGGACGCCTTCCGCGCCCAGCTCCCGCAGGTCAAGGAGCACCTCGCCAAGTTCGGCGACCAGCTCCCCGCCGGCATCCGCGCCCAGCTCGCCGATCTCGAGCAGCGCCTCGGCGCCTAGCCAGATTTCGTTTGAGCGTGGCCGGGGCCAGATGCCCCGGCCATCTCGCTCGAAAGACCAGAATCGAACCGGTTTGGCATCCGCGTCTTGCCTTTGCGGTTCCCGCTTCTACGCCCGGTGCCCCTAGTCGAGGTCTTATCCGGGCTCCACGGGCTTTGATCATGTCCGTGTGCCCCACGGTCACGTAGTAGACGCATCCCCTCGTCGCGCAGGTTCTGGGCGGCATTCAGATCACGATCGTGAACGGCGCCGCAGCCAGCGCATTCCCAATGTCGCTTGGATAGCGGGAGCGGCGACGACAAGAGGTGGCAGGCGTTGCAGCGTCTAGTCGACGGAAAGAATCGGTCAACCTTCACGGTCTGCTTGCCTTGCCACAGCGCCTTGTACTGCAATTGGCGAAGCAGCTCGCCTAGAGCAGCATCGCCGAAGCTCCTACCCAGCTTGGTTCTCGCAAGGGCAGCGAGCGACAGGTCTTCCACTACAACTACGTCGTGCTGTCGCACGATCTCGGTTGTGAGCTTGTGGAGGAAGTCTTGGCGTCTAGCGCTTACGTGACGGTGTTGACGAGCGAGCGAATGACGGGCCCGTTCGCGTCGACGACTGCCGGCTTGGGTGCGTGAGTACCGACGCTGGGCACGAACAACCGCGCGCGTCGACCGGCGAGCGAACTGGGGTGCGGGGACGCGTTGTCCGGTATCGCACACCACGACGTCGATAAGTCCTACGTCCACTCCGACGACTGATGTCGGCTCATGTTGCAACTCCGGTAGCTCGAATCTTTCGTTGATAGATACGAACCACAGCCCATCCGGAGTCCGGGACACGGTTGCGCTGCCTAGCTTGGAGCCTGGATCTCGCGAGACGCGTGCCCGGATCCAGCCGATTCGAGGTAGGTAGACCCGGTTTCGCTCGACACGAACGCGTTGCGGAATCCGGAAACTTCCTTTAGTTCCCTTCTTCTTTCGGAAGCGCGGATATCCGGCGCGACATTCGAAGAATGCTTTGAACGCTCGCTCAAGGTCGAGCAGCGCTTGCTGAGGCAATTGCGACGGTAGATCCGAAAGCCATGCCAACTCGCCCTCGCGCTTCAATCTCGTTATCTCCGAACTCAGCAAGCCTCGCGGTGGGCTTGTGTGCTCAGCGGCGTAGTACTCCCTCCACCGAGCGAGCCCCCAGTTGTAGACGTACCGTCGTGCTCCGACGGCCCTTTCAAGCGTCTTGGTCTGCGCCCTCGTGGGTTCCAGCCGGAACCGGTGCGCCCGGATACCCTGGGGAGCCGTAGCCATATACGAACACATGTTCGCGTATGGCTCGGACTGACGGTGGGTCACCAAGCCTGGACTACCGCCGCGTGCCCGATAGGCTTCGACCTTCTGGCGACGTGGCGGAGTGGCTACGCAGCGGCCTGCAAAGCCGTTTACAGGGGTTCGATTCCCCTCGTCGCCTTCGATCTTTGCCGCTGCTCCGTAGCGCTTGTTTACGCGCCGCGATCCCTCATCAGCATCTGATCGGCATTTCGCTCGCGCTCGTGTGCAACCCGGGAAAAGCGCTCCCAGAACGACTCGCCGTGGATTGATCGAGTTTTCTCGGGTAGGAGTGCCTCAGCGGCCACGACCGTGGCTTTCGAAGCCGCGAATAGGTGGAGTGAGCGATTGAGCGCCTGCTGCTGCACTATCGCGGGGTCCCCGTCGGGCGATGCTTGTCGCGCCTGATCGACAGCGTCTTGTATGTCGTACATCGCCTGGGTAAGTAGGTGGCGAAGTACGTAGATCTCGTTTGTGAATTCCTCCCTTGGCGAGGTGCGCTCGGCATCAGACGCGCCACAATCTCAAGGAGATCCCCAGCGTTGTCCACGTAGCCATCGACGATGGCGGCTGATCGTGAGGACGAATCCTGAAGGGTGCGGATCTGCCCGTTGATGCGACTGCGAAGAATGTGCATGTCTGGGATTACCTCCGCGGCGCGGTGACGTCTCTCCGCGAAGGCTGTCCACACCGCCGTAACCGCCGGTATCGCGTTTGCGAGCACCAGAAGCCCGGTGGCGACGACTAGTGCCCATGTAGCGCTCTCCAGCGCGTCGGCAATGAGCGCTCGGCTGGTCCTGGACCCGTGATTCGAAAACGGCGTGCCGGGCATACACGGGGCAGACACCGCCTGATAGGTCGCTGAGTCGGCTGCGGCGGGGTCGCAAGGTGTGTTGAAGGAGAGGAGCAGTGATGTCTGAGCAGCCCCTGGGCGGGGTCGGCGAAGAACGTCCCGCCCCGATCGATTGGCGGACCGCCGAGCGTTCGCCCGAGTTCCAGCGGCTGGTGCGAACGCGCAACCGCTTCGTCTATCCGGCGACTGCGTTCTTCCTCATCTGGTACGTCGGCTTCATCCTGCTCGCCGGCTACGCGCCTGACTTCATGGGGGAGTCGGTCTACGAGGGCTTGACGGTCGGCTACGTGCTGGCGCTGAGCCAGTTCGTGATGACGTGGGGCCTGGCCTGGTGGTATCTGCGCAGGTCGAACCGCGAGTTCGATCCGCTCGCCGAGGAGGCGCGCCGCGTCGCGTTGAAGGCGGCTGACCGGACGGAGGCCCAGCGATGATCGCTCCACTGGCGGCAGACGTCAACGAGCTTGCGCTGTCGATCTTCGCGGTCGTCGTCGGGATCACCCTCGTCATCACCTACCTGGCGTCGAAGCGGATGACGTCGGCGACCGACTTCTGGGCCGCCGGTCGCGGCATCACCGGCGCCCAGAACGGGTTCGCGATCGCAGGCGACTACATGTCGGCCGCGTCGTTCCTCGGCATCGCCGGCCTGATCTTCCTGTTCGGCTTCGACGGCTTCCTCTACTCGGTCGGCTTCCTCGTTGCCTTCCTGACCGTGCTGTTCCTGCTCTCGGAGCGGATGCGTAACACCGGCAAGTACACGATGGCCGACGTCCTCTCCTACCGGCTCAACCAGCGGCCGGCGCGCGCCGCGGCGGCGCTCGGCACGCTCGCGGTCGCCGGCTTCTACCTGATCGCGCAAATGGTCGGTGCGGGCGTGCTGATCGAGGCGCTGGTCGGGATCAACTTCTCGGTCTCGGTGATCGTGACCGGCGTCTTCATGCTCACCTACGTGATCTTCGGCGGGATGCTGGCGACGACGTGGGTCCAGATCATCAAGGCGATTCTGCTGATGGCCGCGACGATCGTCCTGTCGTTGTTCGTGCTCGAGCGTGTCGGCTTCAACCCGATCGAGCTGTTCAATCAGGCCAAGGACGCCTCGCCCGAGGGCGACGCCTATCTGAAGCCGGGTCTCTTCCTCGACTCGCCGCTCGACACGCTGTCGCTTGGCCTCGCGCTGGTGCTCGGCACCGCGGGCCTGCCGCACATCCTGATGCGCTTCTTCCCGGTCCCCGACGCCAGGGCGGCCCGCTCGTCGGTCGTCTGGGCCGTTGGGCTGATCGGCGCCTTCTACGTGATGACCACATGCCTCGGCTTCGGGGCCCGCGCCTTCCTCGGCACCGGCGGCGAGGAGGCCGCCGGTACCGGGGGAAACCTCGCCGCGCCGCTGCTCGCCGAGGAGCTCGGCGGCGGCGCCGGCACCTTTGGCGGCGACCTCTTCTTGGCGATCATCGCGGCCGTCGCGTTCGCGACGATCCTCGCGGTCG
>CBFGZN010000215.1:0-4382 GCA_965653255.1 uncultured Solirubrobacterales bacterium
GCGGGATCGCCGGCGAGATGAAGCGCTGGTAGAAGCGCACCGGAGCTACGACGACCGCGCGGCCGGCGCTCACTTGCCGTTCCCCTCGATGCCAGCGCTCGCCAGCACTCCGCGCAGCTCCTCCTCGACCCCAGCGGCGCCGCGATCGCTCGCCACGCTGGCCATCTCTGGCCGCGCCACGATCACGAAGTCGTGGCCGTCCGGGAGGCTGTCCCCGCAGGCCCAAAAGGCGTCGCGCAGCATGCGCTTGACCTGGTTGCGCGCGACCGCGCCGCCGACCTTGCGACCGACCGAGATGCCGAGCCGCGGCTCCTCCCCACCGGAACGCGGGAACGAGTAGACGACGAGAAAACGGTTGGCGTGTGAGCGCCCGTCGCGGTAGACGCGATCGAAGTCGCCACTGCGCGACAAGCGCCGGCGCTTGCGCCGGCTACCGCCACGGCCCTCGGCCGCACCGCCCATCGCTAGACGGTGAGGCGGCGCCGGCCCTTGCTACGACGGCGCTTGAGGATCTCGCGACCGGCGCGCGAGCTCATCCGCGCACGAAATCCGTGCGTACGGGCCCGCTTGCGCTTCTTCGGTTGGTAAGTGCGCTTCATTCAAGTGCTCCTCTCGGGCCGCGGAGTATAGGGAGGCTGATTTCCTCGCGATTTGCGGCAGTCGTCCGACGCGGCGGGTAAACGCGCGGCGCACAGATGTACACTCGCCAACGCCGAGGACGACGCTCACGCCGAGCCCTCTCTCAACCCAAAAGTCTGCCGAACAGGTCCGGGAGGGCCGAATACTTCCGTGCGCGATCAGCTCGAGCCAATATGGGACCGCATCCGCACTGAGCTGCGACGCGACGTAGCGGACTTCAAGTTCCACATCTGGCTCGACCCGCTCGAGCTCGCCGGCGTCGAGGGGGAGACGCTCTTCGTCCGGGCACCAGACCACATCCGCACCTGGGTGCGCGATCGCTATCTGCCCCTGGTGCGCACCGCCGCCTCGCGCGGCTACTCGCCCAACGCCGTGGTTCAGATCGTCGACGAGCAGTGGCAACCGCCTGAGTCGTCGATAGCGCCGATCGAGCAGCAGGCGCCCGACAACAACCTGAACCCGAAGTACACCTTCGAGCAGTTCGTCATCGGCAAGGGCAGCCGCTTTGCTCACGCTGCAGCGCTGTCGGTCGCCGAGATGCCCGGCCAGGCATACAACCCACTGTTCATCCACGGCCGCCCAGGTCTCGGCAAGACCCACCTCCTCCACGCGATCGGCAACTACGTCCAGCGCTACGGCTCTGGACTGACCGTCCGCTACGCGACCGTCGAGCAGTTCACCAACGAATTCGTCGACGCCGTCCGCGCACGCGAGGGCGCCGGCTTCGCGGCGCTCCCCGAGGCCGCGCACGCGACACGCAGGCGTTCAAGGAGCGCTTCCGCGGCGTCGACGTCTTGCTACTCGACGACGTCCAGTTCCTTGCCGACAAGGCCCGCACCGAGGAGGAGTTGTTCCACACGTTCAACGAGCTGCACGACTCCGGCCGCCAGCTCGTAATGACCTCGGACCGCAGCCCCGCTGAGCTCAACGACATCGCCGACCGCCTCGGCGAGCGTTTCGGGTCTGGCCTCGTAGTCCCGATCGATCCGCCCGACTTCCACGTCCGGCGAGCGATCCTCGAGAAGCGCGCCCGACTCGACTCCGTCGATGCCTCGCCCGATCTCGTCTCGGAGATCGCCAGTCGCGTCACGACCAGCGTCCGCGCGCTCGAGGCGGCCCTGATCCAGGTCGTCGCCTACGCCTCACTGCGCGGCGAGCAGCCCACGCCAGACATCGCCCGCAAGCTGCTCGACAAGCTCGGGCCCGACCGCCGAGCCGCGAAGCCCAGTGTCGAGGACGTCATCCTCGCAACGGCCAGCCTCTACGGTCTCACGTCAAAGGAGCTGATCGCTCGCGATCGCCGCCCCAACGTCGCCCAGGCCCGCAAGGTCGCGATCTACCTCTCACGCGAGCTGACCGGCAAGAGCCTGCCCGAGATCGGCCGGCGGCTCGGCGGTCGTGACCACAGCACCATCCTGGCCGCCGTTCGAAGCCTGTCCGGCGACATCGAACGTGACACCGACCTTGCCCAAGCTGTGGACAACCTCAAGCATCAACTCTCAGCCCAGTCGTGATGACCGACGATGCTGCAAGACTCCACGCTTGCCCACAGGCTGTGCGACAGCCATCTTCCGCTCTATCAAGCACCCTTCAGGACCTCATCAACATCTCCACAGCACCTACCCCTTCTATAAGTAGGTAGATCAGTTGAAGCTTGTTCTTTCACGTGAATCCTTCCTAGACCGCCTCGGCGTCGTCGCTCGCGGTGTTTCGACACGCAGCGCGATTCAGACGCTTTCGGGCGTCTTGATCAGCGTCGACGGTGGTTCCGCCGAGCTCCAGGCAACCGACACCGAGCTCGGGATCCGCGCCAGCGTCGACGCACAGGTCGAGCGCGACGGAGCGGTCGTCGTGCCCGGGCGCCTGCTGCTCGATGTCGCCCGCTCGCTTCCCGCCGATTCGATCTCGCTCGAGTACCGCGCCTCGGAGCAGGACGTCGAGGTCAAGTCTGGCTCGGCCACGTTCCATCTGCGGACACTTCCACTCGACGATTTCCCGAAGCTGCCGACGCCGGATTCAGCCGCGACGGTTTCTGTGCCCGCCGGCGCGTTCATCGAGACCGTCGACCGCGTGGCACGGTCGGCATCGCGCGACGAGACCCGCCCGCACCTGACTGGCGTGTTGGTGACCGCAACCGGAAACACGCTGCGGATGGTCGCGACTGACTCCTACCGGCTGTCGGTCAAGGAGACCACGCTCGAACAGCAGCTCGGCGGCGATCTCGAGGTGAACGTTCCGGCCCGAACCTTGCAGGAGCTGAGCCGCATCGCCGCCGCAATCGAGGTGACTGAGATCACCGTTACCGCGCTCGAGAACCAGGTCGTGTTCAGCGTCGGCGACATCGTCCTGTCGTCGCGACTGGTCGAAGGTCGATTCCCGAACTATCAGCAGCTACTTCCCGAGGCCTACGAGCACGAGCTGCGCGTCGACCGCGGCGAGCTGCTCGAGGTCGTGCGCCGAGTCAGCCTGCTCGCGCAGAAGAACGCGCCACTGCGGCTGGCCTTCGCCGACGGTCAGCTCGAGGTCTCCGCGCAAACTCCCGACATCGGCGAGGCGAGCGAGTCGCTGCCGGTTCCGTTCAAGGGGGAGGCGCTGGCGATCGGCTTCAACCCGGAGTTCTTCCGCGACGGGCTCGACAGCGCCGAGACCGACGAGATCGTGCTCAAGCTGATCAGCCCGCTGCGCCCCGGCCTGATCCAGTCCGGGGCCGACGGGGGATTCATCTACCTCGTCATGCCGATCCGCCTCAACGTCTAGCGGCCGTGCCGTGCGCGTCACGGGCCTGATCGCGACCGATTTCCGCAACTACGAGCGCGCCGAGGTTGGGCTTGGCGAGCGGCTGACGGTGATCGTCGGGCCGAACGGCGCGGGCAAGACGAATCTGCTCGAGGCGATCTACTTCGGCTGCACGGGCCGCTCGCCGCGGACTTCGAACGATCGCGACCTGTTGCGGCGGGGGGCGACGGCGGCCCGGGTGACGGTCACGACGACCGACGGCGATGGTGGCGACCACACGCTCGAGGCCGCCTTTCAACCCGGCGAGCCCAAGCTGCTGCGACTCGACGGCTCGTCTGTGGACAACCTGTGGGCAACCGACGCGAGGCCATTGATCAGCGTGTTCCTGCCCGAGCGGTTGGAGTTGGTCAAAGGCGCACCGGCAAATCGCCGTGCGCATCTCGATCAGCTAGTTGCGGCGCTCTGGCCGGCTCGTGCTGCTGCTCGGACGGCTTACTCGCGCGCGCTGGCGCAGCGCAACGCGCTGTTGGGCCGGATCCGCGGTGGCGGGGCTGCGCCGGACTCGCTCGGGGCTTGGGACGCCGAGCTCGCACGGCATGGCGCCGAGCTGATGGCTGCGCGCGCCGAGGCGGTGACTCTGCTCGCCCCGCGTTTCACGTCGCGCGCGGCCGACCTTGGCTTGCCCGCCGATGCCGAGATCGTCTACCGCCCGCGCTCGCAGGCCGACTCCGCCGCGGGATTGGCCGAGGAGCTGCTCGAGCGACGCTCCGCCGATCTCGAACGCGGGTTCACCGCGCACGGCCCGCATCGCGACGACCTGCGGCTTTTGCACGCCGGCGAGCCATTGCGCGGGTTCGGGTCGCAGGGGCAGCAGCGGGTCGGTCTGCTGGCGCTGCTGTTCGCCGAGCGCGATCTGTTGGCGGCGCAGCGCGACCGGCGGCCGCTGATGCTGCTCGACGACGTCATGTCCGAGCTCGACGCCGCCCGCCGCGGTCTGCTCGCGGACC
>CBFGZN010000216.1:0-4353 GCA_965653255.1 uncultured Solirubrobacterales bacterium
ACGGTGGGAAGTTGTAGTGGTGGAAGTAGCGCTTGGTCGTCTCGAGACCGAGTGTGTCGAGACGCATCTCGTCACGCGTCGTGCCGAGCGACGCGACCGAGAACGCCTGCGTCTGACCGCGCGTGAACACGGCCGAGCCGTGGGTACGCGGGGCGACGCCGACCTCGATGTCGATCGGACGGATCTCGTCGGCAGCACGGCCGTCGGGGCGCTTCTTGTCGACGGCGATCCGGCGCCGGATCGTCTCCTTCTCGAGCTTGTCGAACGCCATCTGCGCCGCCGCAAGGCGGGCGCTGTACTCGGGGTCCGACGGCTCGCCGGCGAGCTCCTCGAGGGCCTCGGTCTCGACGGCCTTGGTCGCGTCCTGGCGCTCGAGCTTGTCGATCACCTGCGTGGCGTCGGTCAACGCGGCGCCGAAACGCTCGACGAGCTGCGAGAAGACGCCCTCGTCGACCTTCGGAACCTCGACCTCGGCCTTCGGCTTACCGGCCTTCTCGGCCAGCTCGCGCTGCGCGGCGCAGATCTTCTTGATCTCGCCGTGGGCGATGTCGAGCGCGTCGAGGATCGCCGCCTCGGAGATCTCGTTGGCACCCGCCTCAACCATCAGGATCGCGTCCTCGGTACCCGAGACGACGAGGTCGAGCGGCGTCTCGAGCAGCCACTCCTCGTCGGGGTTGACGACGAAGTTGCCGTCCTCGTCCTGGCCGATCCGCACCGCGCCGACCGGCTGCGGGAACGGGATGTCGGACACCATCAGCGCGGCGCTGGCGCCGTTCATCGCGAGGATGTCGTACGGGTGGACGTGGTCGATCGACATCGGGATCGAGACGAGCTGCGTCTCGCGCCGCCAGCCCTTCGGGAAGAGCGGACGAATCGGACGGTCGATCATGCGCGCCGTCAGGGTGCCCTTCTCGCCAGAGCGGCCCTCGCGCTTGAAGAAGCTGCCGGGGATCTTGCCCGCGGCGTACATCCGCTCCTCGACGTCCACCGTCAGCGGCAGGAAGTCGACGTCACGGAGGTTGCCCGCCGTAGCCGTGCCGAGGACCATCGTGTCCCCGCTGCGCACTACGACAGAACCGCTTGCCTGCTTGGCAAGCTTTCCGGTCTCGAAGCTGATCTCGGCACCGCCGACCTCAACTGAGACCCGGGTTACATCACTCATATGTTCCTTTCAATGCCGCCTCCGGTTGGCGGCTCGCTTCAATGACTTCTCGATAGGAGTCCCGGGCAGCGTAGCAGCGGCCCCTCTTTTCATCCGCTTAGCTGGGAAATCAGCTCCGCCCCCGGAACGCCCGGATGGGCGACGCCGTCGACGAACAGCGTCGGCGTCGTCATCACCCCCGCACGCACACCGGAGCGGAAGTCGCGCTCGACACGCTCGGCTACCGCCTCGGAGCGCCGATCGGCGTCGAAGCGCGTGACGTCGAGGCCGAACTGTTCGCAGCGCTCCCAGAGGTGCGGATCGTCAAGGTGGCCCTGATCGCCGAGCAGCGAGCCGTGCATCTCCCAGAATCTCCCCTGCATGCCCGCCGCCTCGAGCGCGTGCGACAGCACGCGCGCCCGTGGATGCTTGGAGACGATCGGGAAGTGGCGGAAGACCCGTCGCACTGGGAGATCGGTCAACAGCAGGTTCGCCTTCGCGCAGTACGGGCACTCGAGGTCGGCGTACTCGACGACCAGCGGACCACCGGCGCCGAGCAGATGATCGTCCTCCCCTACTGGGGGGATCGGGCTCGAACTAAGGTCGTCAGACGGCGACGGCGTCAAGCGCGTCGAAGATCAGGTTGGCGCCGGGGATCTCGAGCGGCGTCGGTGACTGGTGCGACCACAGCACGGTCAGAGCGGGGCCGATCAGCACCAGCGCGCGCTGGTTATGACCGCGCTCGTCGATGTAGACGCCGTAGGCCTTCGCGATCTCGCCCTTCGGCTGGAAGTCCGACAGCAGCGGGATCGAGACACCAAGCTGCTCCTGGAAGGCCTTGTGCGCAAACGCCGAGTCGACCGAGACGCCGTAGAGCTTGACGCCCCTGGCCTCCAGCTCCGGCAGCACCTCCTGGTACACGCTGAGCTGATCGGTGCAGATCGGGCTGAAGTCGAGCGGGTAGAAGACGAGGACGCTGTACTGCCCCTCGAGATCCTGCAGCGAGACGGTGTCGCCGTCCTGGTTGGACAGCGAGAAGTCGGGGGCAGACGCCCCGGCCTCGATCATCGGCGGAGGCCGAGCTCCTTGATCAGCGCGCGGTAGCGATCGAGGTCGGTGCGCTGAAGGTAGTTGAGCAGGCGGCGACGCTTACCGACCAGCATCAGCAGCCCCCGGCGGCTGTGGTGGTCCTTCTTGTGCGTACGCAGGTGCTCGGTCAGCTCGTTGACCCGCGCCGTCAGCAGCGCGATCTGGACCTCGGCCGAACCTGTGTCGGTCGCGTCCTTGCCGTGCTTGGAGACGATCTCCTGCTTCTGCTCAACGGTGAGAGTCATATGCGGCCGGGGAAGATAGCAGGGGTGGTGGTTGTTCGGGCTTAGGGATCAGGGGTTGCTGCCCGCGGGTCCTGTCTCCGATTTTGGTTCACGTGCTCGTACCTGCGCCGCGAACGCAAAATCGTCGCCACCCGCGGAGGCACAACATCGGTCCCTGTACAACGAGATGGAGCGTGGTAGGGAGCGCAATGGCCTCGAAGGTCGGAACGCTTCGGGCTACACAGCAGAAGCGTCTCGACCTTCGAGGCTCTCTTGCTCCAAACGCCGCCGAGTGGGTGGTACGGGACTCAGCGTTGGCCGCCGCGGGTGGCGACGCATTTTGCGTCTGGAGCGGAGCTTGCGAGCATCCAGACCAAAATCGGAGACAGGACCCGCGGGCAGCCCCGCCCCAGCCCTAACCCATCCCTCAGTAACTAGTCGCGGCGCAGATGCGCTCGGCTTCGCGCACGTCGGCTTGCATCTGCTCGACGAGCGCGTCGACGGACTCGAAGCGCTTCTCGCCGCGCATGCGGTCGATGAAGGCGATGCGCAGGGTCTGGCCGTAGAGGTCGCCTTCGAAGCCGATCAGGTAGGCCTCGATAAGGAGGCCGCGGCCGGTGTCGAAGGTCGGGCGGACGCCGACGTTGACGGCGGCGGGATGGCCGTGCGCCCAGGCGGCGTAGACGCCGTTGCTCGGGCAGACGAGCGCGTCGTCGGGAACGAGGTTGGCGGTCGGCATGCCGAGCTCGCGGCCGCGCTGGTCGCCGGAGACGACCTCGCCCTCGACCAGGAATGGGCCACCGAGGAACTCGGAGGCGGTGCGCACGTCGCCGGCGGCGACAAGGCCGCGGATGTGGCTCGAGGAGGCCGTCTCGCCCGCGGCCTCGACGAGCGGCACGACGCGCGTCTCGAAGCGGTCGTCGGCGGACAGGAACTCTGGCGTGCCCTTGGCGCCGCGGCCGAAGCGGAAGTTCTCGCCGACCGAGACGCTCGCGGCGCCGAGTTGACCGACCAGCACGTCGTCGACGAACTGCTCGGCCGTGCGGGACGCGAACTCCTTGTCGAACGGGATCACGACGAGCTCCTCGACGCCGAGGCCGGCGATCAGGTCGCGCTTGACCGAGAACGGCGCGAGCAGCTTCGGCGCAGCCTCCGGGTGGATCACCGAGACCGGATGGGGATCGAACGTGAGGACGGTGTCGGCGCCGCGAATCACCTCGCGATGGCCGACATGGACGCCGTCGAAGGTGCCGATCGCGACCTTGCGCCCGCCGCCCTCGCCCGGCGCCAGGTGCGGCATGTCCGCCAGCGAGGTGACCTTCATGGCCCGAACACTACGACGGGTTGCAACTCGTCACCACGCCGCTCGGCGATCGCGACGACCTCTCCGGCATGGGTCAGCCGTAGCGCCAGCCCGTCGTCGGCGTCGTGAGCGGCGACGCGAATGCCGTTGAGGACTGCCTTCGCCTCCCCCACGTCGAGCGATCGCTCGGGCATGAACGACAGCGCGTCGTTGGGCGCGACGATTCGCTCGGGATCGGCGTCGGCGAGCTTGAAGCCGCCAATCGCCGTCCGTTCGAGCTCCTCGCAGTAGGCATCGCCGAGGTCGGCGACGAGCTGGCGGACGTAGGTGCCCGACGAGCACTCGATCTCGAACGCCGCGCGGTCGCCCTCGTGCCAGAGCCGTTCGGCGCGGTAGACGGTCACCGGGCGCGGCTCCCCCTCGACCGCCTCGCCACGGCGCGCCTTCTCGTAGAGCCGCTCACCGTCGACGCGAACCGCACTGTAGGCCGGAGGGCGCTGCATCAGCTCGCCGGTCGCGATCCGCGGGTCGGCCGGCACGCGGCCGGTCTCTTCGAGCACGCCGTCGCGGTCGCCGCTGTCGGAGCGCCAGCCGAG
>CBFGZN010000217.1:0-4349 GCA_965653255.1 uncultured Solirubrobacterales bacterium
CCTGGCGATGCGCCGCGGTGCTTGGATCGTTCCGAAGTACATCGGCTCGACGCCGATCGACGAGATCGCGCCCGGCTGGATCGCACGCTGGGCGCCATTCTGGCTGCAGCGCCTCTTCCTTCAGATGACGATCAACCGCGCTCAGGGCGACCCGACCGAGTTCGGCCTGCCGAAGCCCGACCACCGGATCGCCGAGGCTCACCCGACGGTCTCGTCCGACCTGCTGCCGCGGATCGGACACGGACGGATCACCGTCAAGCCGAACATCAAGCAGTTCGAGGGCGACTCGGTTCGCTTCGTCGACGGCTCGGTCGAGCAGATCGACCGGATCGTCTACTGCACCGGCTACAAGATCAGCTTCCCGTTCATCGACCACGAGTTGCTCGACCCGTCGGGCGACAACCGGATCGAGCTCTACCGCAAGGTCGTTCACCCCGACCTCGCCGGTCTCTACTTCATCGGCCTGATCCAGCCGCTCGGGGCGATCATGCCGATCGCCGAGCTGCAGTCCGAGTGGGTCGCCGATGTGGTCGAGGGCAAGGTGCCGCTGCCCGACCGGCCCGAGATGCTGACCGAGATCGCCGCCGACCAGGCCGCGATGCGCAAGCGCTACGTCGCCTCGAAGCGACACACGATTCAGGTCGACTACTGGCCGTACCTGTACCAGCTGCGCGACGAGCGCAAGCGGCGGGCGCTGGCCCCACAATCTGGTGCGCCCGCGGGGGACACCGCCAAGGAGGAGATTGCCGCATGACCGCCACCCTGCCCGACACAGCGACCGACACGATTGAGGTCGAGAACCCGGCTACCGGCCAGATCGTCGGCAGGGTGCCGCGGATGTCGACCGAGGACGTCGCACCGATGGTCGCGCGGGCCCGTGCGGTGCAGCCGGCCTGGTGGGGACTCGGCTACGACGGCCGCGCGCAGATCCTGCGCCGCGCCCAGAAGTGGGTGCTCGACAACGACGAGCGGATCGTCGACACGATCGTCGCCGAGACCGGCAAGACACGCGACGACGCCCAGTCGGCCGAGATCGGCTACGCCGCGTCGGCGTTTGGCTTCTGGGCCAAGAACGCCGAGAAGTTCCTGCGCGAGCGCAAGGTCCGCACGAGCAACCCGATGCTGCTCGGCAAGAAGGCGCTCGTTCGTTACCGGCCGCGCGGCGTCGTCGGCGTGATCGGGCCCTGGAACTACCCGCTGACCAACTCGTTCGGTGACTGCATCCCCGCGCTGGCTGCCGGCAACGCGGTGATCCTCAAGCCGTCCGAGGTCACGCCGCTGACGTCGCTGCTGATGGCCGAGTGCATGGCCGAGTGTGGCGCGCCCGACGGCGTCTTCCAGGTGCTGACCGGCCTCGGCGACGTCGGCGCCGAGCTTGTCGACCACGTCGACTTCGTGATGTTCACCGGCTCGACGGCGACCGGCAAGAAGGTCGCCGAGCGCGCCGCGCAGACGCTGACCCCGGTCGGGTTGGAGCTCGGCGGCAAGGACCCGATGATCGTGATGGCCGACGCCGATCTCGAGCGCGCCGCCAACGCCGCCACCTACTACTCGATGCAGAACGGCGGCCAGACCTGCATCTCGATCGAGCGCGTCTACGTCGAGGAGCCCGTCTACGACGAGTTCGTCCAGAAGGTGACCGAGAAGGTTTCCAAGCTGCGCCAGGGCGACCCGGCCAACGCCGGTGCGGTCGACGTCGGCGCGGTGACGTTCGCCAAGCAGGCGGAGATCGTGAC
The DNA here is from genome assembly GCA_965653255.1 of uncultured Solirubrobacterales bacterium. Taxonomy (GTDB): domain Bacteria; phylum Actinomycetota; class Thermoleophilia; order Solirubrobacterales; family Thermoleophilaceae; genus JAAYBF01. The sequence goes on from CBFGZN010000217.1 coordinate 1,737, forward strand.
GTCGCACGTCGAGGACGCGCGCGCGAAGGGCGCGACGGTCGCGGTCGGCGGCAAGCTCGCCGACGGTCCGGGCCGCTTCTTCGAGCCGACCGTGCTGCTCGACGTCGACCACTCGATGGACTGCATGACCAAGGAGACCTTCGGGCCGACGCTGCCGATCATGAAGGTGCGCGACGTCGAGGAGGCGCTGCGGCTCGCCAACGACTCCGAGTACGGCCTGCAGTCCTCCGTGTGGACGCGCGACGTGGCGCGCGGCGAGCAGATCGCCAGCCGCATCGACGCCGGCGTCGCCAACGTCAACGAGCACCACGTCAGCTACGCGGCGCTCGAGCTGCCGATGGGCGGCTGGAAGGACTCCGGCCTCGGCACCCGCCACGGTGCCGAGGGCATCCGCAAGTACGCCCACCAGCAGGCCTCGGTCGTCACGCGCTTCGGGCTCAAGCGCGAGGCCTTCATGTTCCCGTACTCGAAGCGCTCGGCGGCGCTGATCCGGCGCTTCCTGCGGCTCCTGTACGGCCGCGGCACGCGCGACTAGGCCCTAGAACTTCAAAGAACAGGCGCGAGCTGCCGATACAGGCGGGGATGCCCGCTCGTCTCGTCGCGCTCGCCTGTCTCGTCGTCGTCCTCGCCGCCGCTGCCGGTGCCGCGGAGGCGAACGCCGCTCCGCCGCAGCCGCTGAAGGGCAATCCGGCGGACCGGATGGTCGGCAAGCCGATCGACGATTACCGCTACGACCATGCGACAGGCTGTCGGCGCAAGCCGGCGAAGGGGATGCTGGCGCTGGAGCGCTGGCTCGGCCTACACGTGCGCGGGATCTCGTGGGGGATCATGCGCTGCGAGAAGCTCTCCGGGCCGCAACTACAGCCTGCACGCCGAGGGACGCGCGCTTGACTGGCACCTCGATGTCAACGACCCGACCGACCGGCGCGCCGCACGCAAGCTGATCCGTCTGCTGCTGGCGACCGATCGCGCCGGCAACGAGCATGCGCTCGCCCGCCGGATGGGCATCCAGGAGATCATCTGGGACTGCCAATCGTGGTGGTCCGGCTCCGACGGGATGGATGACTACTCGGTCTGCTTCACCGAGCGTGGCAAGCGCCGCAAGGGCGTCTCGCCGACGCTCGCGCACCGCGACCACGTCCACCTTGGGCTGAGCCGTGCCGGCGCGGCGATGCGCACCAGCTTCTGGCGCTGAGCCCTACGCGCTACGGGTAGATCGGCCCGTCTTCGCCGTCGACGAAGATCGCCGTCACGGGGCAGTTCATGCCGGCGTCGACGACCATGTCGAGCGGATCGCCATCCGGGTCGATCACGCGCGCCTTGTCCTCGGAGTCGAGCTCGAAGACTTTCGGCGCGCTGTCGACGCAGTCGCCGGAGCCGATGCAGAGCCCGCGATCGACGGTGATCTTGATGCGGTTCTCAGGCGACAGCTCGTCTGACATCGGTACCGCCTAGACGGCGTCGGCGCGACGGCGACGGCGGCTCAGGAAGAGCAGGACGACGAGGATCGCGAGCGCGCCGGGGATCAGGCTGCGCGGGTCGATGAAGCCGTCGTCGTTGTGGTCGACGCCGGCGCCGGGCATCGCGAACTCCTCGGCCGCGAGCACGTCGTGCGGCTCGTCGATGCCGGTCGGATCGGGTGGGATGTCGCCCGCCGAACGCGTCGGCATCGCGAACTCCTCGGCGGCCAGCACGTCGTGCGGCTGGTCGATCCCGGTCGGGTCGTCGGGCAGGTCGATCTCGCGACGGTCGCTCATGTCCACGATCCTCGCAGACGGCGCGGAGAACGGGCATCGACGCTAGCTTGTCGAGAGTGCGAGACGCCGGCTCGACACCCGCGCGCGCCGTGCGGCCCAAGGCCGAACGGCTGACCTGGCGACGGCTGGCGCTCGGCGCGACGGCCGTGGCGGCGCTTGCCGTTGCGGCCGCTGGTTGCGGTAGCGGTGACGGCGGCGGCGAAGCGACCGCCGGTGCGGGCTCGGGACCGACCGAGGTGGTGCTGACGCCGGACTCGGTCGACGCGGACGCGGTTCGTCGCGCCGAGGCGGAGGGCGCGGGCGGTGGCGGCGGCAAGGCCGTCGAGCTGCGCGGCGCCGGCGCCGAGCCCGCACCGTCGAGTGGTGGCGCGTCGCCCGCTGACGGCATCAGCCCCGGCGCGCCGACCGACGCCGAGGTGCGCGCCGAGCTGCGCCAGGCACGCGCCCAGCTCGCGAAGTTCAAGACCTTCCTCGGCACGACCGCCTTCCTCCAGACGGGACCGACCGCGCGCGTGCTGCCCGACGGCACCGCCGTCGCGCCCGACGACGCGCCGGAGCCGGTCAAGCGCGTAATCCAGGCCGGCAACGCGATCGCCAAGTTCCCTTACAAGTGGGGCGGCGGCCACGGGGCCTGGCGCGACAACGGCTACGACTGCTCGGGATCGGTCTCGTTTGCGCTCGCCGGCGCGGGGCTGCTGAAGGCGCCGATGACCTCCGGCGGGTTCGTCGACTGGGGCGCATCCGGGCCCGGCGAGTGGATCACGATCTACGCCAACGCCGGCCACGCCTTCGCGGTGATCGACGGCCTCCGCTGGGACACCGCCGGCGACACCCGCGGCACCGGCCCGCGCTGGCA
>CBFGZN010000218.1:0-4321 GCA_965653255.1 uncultured Solirubrobacterales bacterium
CCGTCAAGAATGCCGAGCTCTGGCAGCGCCTGGACGCTGCCCGCAAATCGCATGAGGTCGATTGGCGGTGGGTGAAGGGCCACGCCGGCCACGATATGAACGAACGCGCCGACCAGCTCGCCCGCGAGGTCGGCTACGTCGGCCTCGGCGCCGCAATGCTCGCCGCCTACGCGATCGGCAAGTGGGTCCTGCACCTGCCACGGCCGTCGATCGGGACGCTGATGCTCGCCGCGGGGATGGGCAACACCGGCTACCTCGGCCTGCCGTTCACCGCCGCGCTGTTCGGCTTCGACGACGTCGGCGACGCGATCGTCTACGACATCCTGATCTCGGGAATGGGGCTGCTGACGGTGGGCTTCGCCGTCGGCGCCGCCTTCGGCACGATCGCCGAGGCGCCGCGTGACCGCGTCGCCTCCTTCTTCACGCGCAACCCGGCGCTGTGGGCCGGCGTCGCCGCCGTCCTCGCCCCGGCCGCGCTGTCGCCGGAGTGGGCCGTCGACGCCTCGCGGCTCGCCGTCTTCGCGATGCTGCCGCTCGGCTTCTTCGTCGTCGGCGTCACGCTCGCCAGCGAGGCCGAGGAGGGCGCGATCAAGTTCCCGCCACCGTTGACCGCCCCGGTCGCCGTCGCGCTCGCGCTGAAGCTGCTGCTCCTGCCCGCGGTCGTCTTCGTCCTCTCAGCCCTGATCATCGACATCCCCGACTCCTACATCTCCCAGGCTGCCATGGCCTGCGGCATCAACGGCGTCCTGATCGCCCACGTCTACGGCCTCGACCGCTCCCTCGCCGCCAGCGCCATCGCCTGGTCGACGGCGATCGTGGTGGCGGCGGGGTTGGTGGTGGCGCTGGTGTAGATATTCGATTAGTCGGATAATCGACTGATCGGCTAGTATCTATCTGTGCTTTACGAGACCCCCAAGCCAAGCGCCGCCCTGCAAGGTGCACTCGACGAGCTCGACGCATTGCGTCATCAGCTCGGCCGTGCCGCGGATCAGCCTTCGCTCTGGATGGGCACACTCCGCCGTGCCGCGCTGGCCGGTGCGGTAGAGAGCTCGACCGCGATCGAGGGCTTCATCGTGCCCCACGCCGATGCGCTGGCGCTGGTGACGGGCCAGAGCGCCGCCGGCCCCGCCGACGAGAATCGCCTCGCGGTGGCCTGTTACGCCCGCGCGATGGACCGCGTCGGCGCAATGGCTGACGATCCCGGCTTCCGCTGGCTGGACCGCGTGATACTCGACCTCCACTTCGACGTCTGCCAGTTCCAGCGCGACAAGCGACCGGGACGCTGGCGGACCGGACCGATCGGCGTGACCGGGGGCGACGGCCGGCTCGTGTACCGAGGGCCGGAGGGCGACCAGGTCCCCGGCCTGATGGCCGAGGTCGCCGACTGGCTACAGGAGGGCGACCTCGATGCCCACGTCGCGGTACGCGCGGCGATGGCCCACCTCAACGTCGTGCGCGTGCATCCATTCGAGGACGGCAACGGGCGAATCTCGCGCATCGTCCAGTCGCTCGTACTGGCTCGCGATGGCGAAGTGACACCCGAGTTCGCCTCGATCGAGGAGTACCTGCGCGAGCACACCCCGGACTACTACGCGGCGCTCCAGTCGACGGGCGAGACCTACGCGCCGGAGCGGGACGCCACCGGCTGGGTCGAGTTCTGCATCGAGGCACACCTCGCCCAGGCGCGGCGGCGACTCGACCAGATCGACCAGGCCGGCCAGCGTTGGACAGCCCTCGAGACGCTCGCCGAACGACGCGGCTGGCCCGAGCGGATGGTGGTCGCGCTCGAGCAGGCCCTCGTCGGGGGCACCGACCGCGGGCTCTACGCCGGCGAGGCCGACGTCGCCACCGCAACGGCGACTAACGACCTACGACGGCTACTAGACGCCGGCCTGGTCGAGCAACTCGGGCTGGGCCGATCGACGCGTTACCAGGCGACCGAGCGGCTGCGCGACATCCTGCCCGACGCGCCGACCGCGCCGATCATGGCGCTGAACCCGGACGCTCAGTCGAACGGCGCCCGCCACCCAAGCGCTCTGAAGAGAATCGCCATGTGCCGGCGACGGCTCTCCCGGAGCTCTGCAGCGCGCTCGCGGATGATCGGAAGCCGTGTTCGGTAGTAGACATCGAAGTCGTCAAGAGTCCCTATCTCATACCAATCAGCCGGGATCGGCCGGCTTCGCTTGTTTGCGGCATGTCGATCAGTCATCCCACTCCAATCATATCTGCTATCTCGTCGTCTTGCTCAGCGCGCAACAGCGCAATCGCCCCCTCCAATGCATCCAGCCGCTTGCCATCGGAGCGAGCCGCTTCTTCGAACTCCGACATCGCGCGCCCCGCGGCGTACTCGACCTGACCCAAGCGGACCGGGAAACTGCCCATCGTCGCCCGGACGCCGACAAGAGCAACGAATCCGAGAGCCGCGACCAGCGCCGCCGCCCTTTCCAAGTGAAGCAGCAAGGGCCATCCCAGTGCCACTCCCGGCAGTTCATTCGGCGTGCCGGCAGTCGCGCTAAGCGCCCCAGCGACCGCGAGCAGCACGAGCGAAGGAATCGGCCGCCACCAGTTCGCCTTGACCATCCCGCCAACCTAGGGCGGGGACCCGCACGAGATACAGCACTTCTGCGACAGGATTGCGACTGGCGGCGCTCCTGTAGCGTCCAGCGCCGCGTGCCTCCCGTCGAGCGACCGATACCGATGTACATCGCCCAGGTGCCACAGGAGCCGGCGCCGTATGGGCGCTGGGAGGAGACGCTGCGGTCGCACTTCCTGGTCGCGGCCGGGGCGATCGCGAGCGACGAGGAGATCGGCGAGCCGGGGACGCTGATCTGGTTCCCCGAGCGGACCTGGAACGGGCGGACCTACATTCCCGTGACGGCGCCGACGTCGGAGGGCTTCGAGCTGTTCGGCTTCGTCTCCTACACGCGCGAGCACGAGGGCGCCGAGGCGAAGGATTTCGAGGCGGTCGCCGACTACACCGACGAGACCGCCGAGGCGAACCCCGACTGGACGCTCGACCTCTCCGACCAGGAGATCGGCCACTGGCGCGGCCCCGAGAGCCGGCGCGGTGTGGTCACGCTCGTCTGGGGCGTCGCCCTGGTGCCCGACGGCGCCGTCGCGACCACCGAGCTCGGCCCGACCACGACCGACCAGTGCATCCTCGCCGACAACCGCTTCACCCTGATCTCGCTCGACGACTACACCGGCGACTACGTCGAGGTGCGGCTGTACGCCAAGCGCGGCGCCGAGCTGGCGCGCGAGTCGCTGTACGAGGACGACTAGACCGCTCGCCGGCCGCGTCCCGGCATGGGATCATGGGGTCGCAAGCCCCGATAGCTCAGCCGGATAGAGCGTCCCCCTCCTAAGGGGAAGGCCGCTGGTTCGAATCCAGCTCGGGGCACTGGCCGACTAGGTGAGCAGCCAGGCGTCGAGCATGGCAAGGGCAAGGCCGATCATTGGACCAAGCCGAGACGAGAGCGCCGGTAGCTGTGCCTCCCAAGACGAGGGTGAGGAAGTCCCCGACCGGTCCGGGGACCAAGCCAGCGAGCATCATCGCGAAGGCGGGAACGACGACCATCTGCTATGCCGGGACCGCACGTCTACACTGTCAGATCTCGGTTAGGCGTAGTGCGAGCTCGAGTTCTGTGGTGCAGGTGCCTAGTGGGCGTTGGAGTCGTTGTTCGATGGTGTGGAGGCGGTTGGTGACTGTTTGGCGGGTGATGCCGAGTGCTGCTGCTGTTGAGGAGATTTGGCGGTCGGCGGTGTAGTAGGCGCGTAGGGTGTCGAGCAGCGTGTTGTTGCTGCTGTTGGCGGTTTCGTTCAGCGGGGCGATGAAGATGGTTTGCAGCGATTCGTTGAGGAGGTCGTCGGCGAGTGCGGTGGCGAGTAGCGCGACGTCTGCGTAGCGGGTGATTTGTCCGGGTGCGCGGCGGGCGAGTGGGAGTGCCGCTGCGGCTTGGCGGTGGGTGAAGCGCCACCCCAATAGGCCGTGGCATGGTTCGCCGAGCGCGAGCGCGGTCTTGCTGTTCCAGGTCGCTTCGGCGATCTGGTTGATGTGGCATGGGTCGCGCTTGTCGTGTGCGCCCAGCCAGGCCCAGGTCACGCCTTCCACGCCGGGCAGCAGCAGCAAGCAGCAGTCGAGCGCGTCTGCGAGGCCACGGAGCGACTCTTCAGCATCCATAGAGGTGGCGATCGCTGCGATGTGCCAGCCGTCGAGGTCATAGTCGAGGTCGGGCAACTCGATCAGCTCGCCGACCAACAACCGCCGCACGCTCTCGACACGCCGGTCGCGTTGCGAACGCGCCCTGGCGCACAGCTCGTC
>CBFGZN010000219.1:0-4306 GCA_965653255.1 uncultured Solirubrobacterales bacterium
ATTGCCGGCGGTATCGGACGTGATGTCGCTGCCGATGCCGCGGCTGGCGCCGTCGAGCGTGATCGTCGTCCCGAACGCGGTGCCGCCGTTGGTCGAGCGCGCGATCTTTTCGAGCGGATCGAGCTTGCCGGGCGTGGCCGCGGCAACGGCGAACTTGTAGGTGACGAGCGCCGTCCAGTCGTTGGTCAGGTTCTCGCCCTCGACGATCGTCACGACGCGGCGCGGGACCCCGAGGCGGCGGAGAATCGTTGCGGGCGCAACTGCATCGGTCGGCGAGACGATCGCTCCGAGCACGAAGGCGACCGACCACTCGAGGCCGATCGCATAGTGGGCGACCGTCGCGACCGCCAACGTCGTCACGACGACCAGGCCGATCGCCAGCAGCCCGATCGGTCGAGCGTTGGCGCGCAGCTCGCGCAGGTTCGAGAAGAACGCGGCCGCGTAGAGCAGCGGCGGCAGGAATACCAGCAGGACGATGTCCGGATCGAGCTCGATGTCCGGGAAGCCCGGTACGAACCCGATCGCCAGGCCGCCGATCACCAACAGGATCGGATACGGCACGCGCACCAGCCGCGCCACCACCGCTAGGGCGGCCACCGCGACCAGCAGCCCGAACACGACCAGCTCGATGTGCTCAGCGGCGGAGGCGGCGATCATTCTTACTTGGGTTCACATAATCCTCGTTATCAGACATTGGCTTGGAAAACACCTGCAAACCCGCATAATTTGCCGGCAGCATTTATGTCAACCGGGCCTTGTGGCCCACCTTTCCGTCCGGCCGCGACGGTAGCACTACCGGCGTCAAGAGATGGGGACTCTCCACGCAACTGCGCGCGTTCGGCCGGTGGGAAACGGTGGTTCGGACTCGCAGACGAGACTTGATTGGCGTTCGCCGGTCGAGCGTGTGTGGCAGCCGGAGTCGTTCCCTCGGAATCGACTTCTGGAGGTCCGGTCATGGCTCGCATCCCTGTCGCATTTCAGGCGACGTTCGTCGGTCAGCGCCCTGGTGGCACGTTCAAAAACCCCCAGGGCGAGCAGATTCCGTATCCGCCCAAGCTGAAGTTCCTCCACCAGGGCCAGGACGGCGATGCCGACCTGGTCGAGATCAGCGGCAACCAACTTGAGAAGGTCGAGCCTCCAGTCAGGCTCGCTGACCTGACCGTCGGTGAGGTCTTCGCCATCCAGGGCGTCGCGGTGATCCAGGAGCGCGGTAGCGACCGCGATTCCTACGTCCAGATCACCGCCTTCACAGCGGCCTGATGCCTGCCCGCCCGGGCGGGCCGAAAGAGCCCGCCCATCTCCACCCGTTCGTCTGGTCTGTCGCGTTCGTCGCCTGCTTCTGGGGCTTCGTCGCGTACGGCCTGATCGAGGTCCTCTGAAATGGCTGGTGGACTACCGGCGCGTCGTCGCGGGCTCCTGGGCGGGGCTCGTGGCGTGTGCGTTGCTCTGGCCTTCGTCGTCTACCTGTCCGTTCTAGCGGCCCCCGCAAGCGCGGAGTTTGACTGGACCGGCACGGCGGGCGTTTGCGGTGGTGAACTCACTTCGCCGCCGATCGGTGATCCGCTAGCCGACGCGGCCGCGTCTCAGTGGTACGCGTGCTGGACAGGCTATGAGTCTGCTGGCGGCATTCTTGATCGGCTCGACGCATTCAGCTATGTCGCGGAAGAGTGCTGCGACTCCGAGACCGGCGAGCCTTACGAACACACGTTCACGCCCGGCGAGATCCTCTACGACATTGACGGTGAGATCCTCAATGTTCGTGATCGCCTCTATGAGATGTGGTCGCAGGACACGACCTACGGTGATCAGCACAGCGAGTACCTGGCGCGGATAGCAGATGGTGTCGAGCCCCTCTGGCAAGACCTCGGCATCAACAGGCCGTGTGCCGACATTTTGGGGCCGCTGCCAGGTGACGAAGAATTACCTGAAGATTGCCAGCTTGAGGAGGGCGAAGAGCCTGAACCCGGCTCCAATGCCTGGGTGTCCGCCAGTCAGCAGCTAGACGAGATCAGAGCTTTGTTGGTCGAGATCCGTGATCAGGCCGATGAGGGCGGCGGCTCCTCGTCTGGCGTCGTGTCTGTCGAAGGTGTTGATGCGCAGCTTGTTGGTCAGCGTGCGGAGGACGCTGTGAACGATCTCAACGCCACGCTCTGGGCTATCGCCGGCATTGCTGTTGCGCTGCTTGCTGGCCATCACATCCTTAGGCAGGTGCTCCCGCGGTGACTCTTTCGGCGGCGCTCCAGCTTGGACCTAATAGCGACGCGTTTTTGGGCGGCGTCGGCATCGGTCTCGGTGTCGCCTTCATCGTCATGGCTGCCCTCGGCGGTCTGGCCATCTTCCGGCGCATCGTGGGCGCGTGAACCGGACGATCCGACAACCACAGCGCTCGAAGGAGGTGTACCTACATGAAGAACAAGATGATCGGGGCCGTCGTTGGCGTCCTCGCCCTCTCCCTGGCGGGCGCGCAGTCGGCGCTCGCCGTGGCGCAGGATTACTCGGACCTCACGTCCGGGTTCGCGGCCGAGCTGACGGCCGCCCTGCCCGTCGCCTTGGCGGCGGTCGGGCTGTTCATCGGTGTGATCATGGCCTTCCGGGTCGTGCGTCGCATTCTCGGCGCCTGAGCCGAGTCGTAATGCTTGCCGTCGCCTTGATGACGATCGGGGCGACGGCGGGCGTTGCGCCAGCACACGCAGAGTGGCGTGTCGACGGGCCGGATGGCTGGTATCGCTGGTATCAGCAGGGTGAGCGCACGGGTCGTGTGATTAGTCCTGATGCGTTTGAGCGCAATGCCAAGCACATTGCCGCCACCGTCAAGAAGTTTGGTGTCGGCCAGACCGTTCCAAGCGGTTACAGCGGCGTAGCTACGCAGGTCAACAACATGCTCAGCACCGTGGCCGTCGAGAACACGCCGCGAAGTCGTCTCATCATGCAGAAGGCGCTTCAGACTGCGCAGCGCGTGGGCACCATGCCTCTGTTGACGGGCACCGCGTGGACGCTCACGAGCGCGGTCGTCGGCTGGAAGGTCGGCTCGACGCTTTCGGGCAAGTGGTTTGGCCTTACGTCGCCCGACACGGCCGACGTCGACACCGGTCCGCCTAAAGCCCAGTGCCCGTCGTCGTCCGGCACTATCGGAGTTGGCCTGGTCCCGTATCAGGCTGGTGAGTGCTATCTCACGCAGGGCAGCACACTCGTCGGGTCGAGAATGATGACCGCTCAGCCGCCCGACCCCTATGGCTGTGACAGCGTGGCCAACCCGCCTGGTGCGTACGGCGCGTTCGTCGCCCGACAGGGGCCGGAAATACCGGCCTGCGGTTCTCCGCTTGGGACTGGTTCGGCAATCCACACCGTCTACGTCTTCAACCCTCACACTGAGGGTGTCACCGGCCAGCTTGGAGGGGGATTCGTCCCGGTCGGCTTGGGCGAGCCCGTCGCTGGCCAACCGATCGAGGAGACATCCGGGACGCCTGCCGCTGTCCCTGACGCCACCGCCGAGGACAAAGCAGCCGACGCGATGCAGGATGAACGGCACGACCAATTCATCCAATTCGTGAGCTTCCACGACGAGTTCGACGATGGCGACGGCGAGTTGCCCGACCCCATGCTGCCGGTGGTCCCCTACCCCGGCGCTCACGAGCAGCTCTCTGACTACCAGGCCCGAGTAGAGGCTCAGGATCTGACGCCCGTTCCCCAAGAGCTCAGCGACACCGCTCTGTCACCCGACCACGGCCCCAACGAGGTCGTCACGGTGTCGCCCGCCCCTGGCTCGAGCGTCGAACCCGGCACTGAGGTCCAAGTCCGCCACAACCCTGCGAGCGCCCCCTCACCTTCGTCCTGGTCCGCGCCTTCGGTGCGAGCGCCCGACCTGACCCCATTGACGACCATCGGCTCGCCGTGCGACGTCTTCCCTTTCGGCGTGTTCTGCTGGCTGCACGAGACGCTAGGCGGCTGGGGCACCAACGGCTCCTGCCCGTCGCTAACCATCCCGTTCACCCGAGGCGATCTCGTCTTCGACGGCTGTCTGATCAACCCCGCTGTCGATGTCATCCGTCCCGTGCTCGCAATCGTCTCGCTGATCATGCTCGTCTACATGTTCAGCGCCGCCGGCCTCGGTTTCGGTGGTGGAGCAAGGGACGCCGACTAGATGCTTTCGCTCCTCGGCAACCTTTGGGATGCCATTCGGTCTGTGCCCTACCTGGTCGCCGATCTTCTCGTTGCTGCGTTCAATCTGGTGATCGTCGCGTTCGCTGCCATGGCCGCGTTCGTCATGGCGCTGCTTCCTACCTTCCCCGATTCGCCCGGCGAGCCT
>CBFGZN010000220.1:0-4298 GCA_965653255.1 uncultured Solirubrobacterales bacterium
CGCTCCCTTCTGGGACGGGCTCGCGGGCCGCTTCTTCGACATGACCTTCCCCGACGATGACTTCGGCGACGATGAGGGCTTCGACGACGAGGAGTTCGACGAGGACTTCGTCGACGAGGAGGTCATGGCCCTCCAGGACGCCACCGGCGAGCTCGGCCGTGCCAAGCGCGCCGCCGCCAGCAAGGTTGCGCGCCTGAGCAGCAACTCGTCCACGCTTCGCCCGTGTCTGCGCGGCGGACCGGGCTGGAAGCGGATCCGCGCGATCAAACACGCGCCGCAGCGCGCGCTCTACACCGCCTCGGCGCGCCGTCTGTTGGCTGACATGAAGCTGCTACTCGACGGTCAGCAGCCGCGGATCATGGTCTACGAGTCGGCGTTCCAGCGCTTCGTGTCGCAGCTGCGCGCCGCTTCGGTGACTGATCCGACGTTGCGTGAGGCGATCGCCGCGCAGGGGCGCCGGGTCGCCTCCTACCACGACATTCGCGGGATCAAGGCCAACTGCGCGGTTTTCAACAAGCTGACCAAGCGGGTGCGCGAGTTCCCGACTCGCACCGCCGCCCAGATCGTCCGCGCCGACTACCGCGCCACGCCGCTCGCCCGCAAGATCGAGCGCAACATCTCGGACCAGCTGACGAAGATCGACCGTCGCCATGGGATCAGCTACCGCGACGCCGAGAAGCTTGCTGACGCGGCCGAGCTGATGGTCGACCTCGGTGGGGAGCCGGGCTATGCCACGGGATTCCAGTACGCCTTGTCGCTGCGCTGACGCGCTGCTGTAACGCCTGAGCCGTCTCCGCGCGCAAGCGCGCGCCTAGCGTCGCGCGGATGGACGATCGCGGCTGGCAGGCGGTGGGATGGGCGATTGCCGCCGTTGCTGCGGTGCTGCTGGCCACGCGATTGCTGGACTCCGGTCCGGCGCCGCCGCCCGTCCAGCTAGACGGTCCGAATGGGGGACAGCGGAACACGAACGGGACGAGCTCCCGGCCGGCCGGTCCGTACGTCCACGTCGCCGGCGCTGTGCGTCGTCCCGGGCTCTATCGGCTGCCGCAGGGCGCCCGTGTGGCGGCCGCCGTCCGCCGCGCCGGCGGTCCATCCGCTCGTGCCGACCTGAACCTGATCAATCTCGCGGCGCGGCTCCAGGACGGCCAGCAAGTGGTGGTCCCCGCGACCTCCGCTACCGGCGTCCTGTCGCCGTCAGGCGCCGACGCCCCGATCAGCCTCGGCTCCGCGACCGCCGAGCAGCTCGATGGGCTCGACGGCATCGGACCGACGCTCGCCGAGCGGATCGTCGAGTACCGCCAGTCCAAGGGCGGTTTCGGCTCGCTCGACCAGCTCGCGGAGGTCGAGGGGATCGGCGAGAAGAGACTCGAGGCGTTGAAGGCGGCGCTGACGCCGTGAGCTGGCAGCGGCTCGCGTCGCTGGCGGCGGTCGTCGGCTTGACGGTTGTGGTCGGGGCCGTGCGGCTCGACCGGATCGACGCGCCCGCCGAACGGCTGCGCGATGGCCAGGCGATCTCCGACTCGGCCGAGCTCGTCGAACGACCGCGGCCCGGGCCGTTCGGGTCCTCGGCCGAGATCGAGCTGACGGCCGGCGCCGAGCGCGGCGCTCGGCTGCTGGCACGGTTCCACCGCGAGGCCGAGGTTCCCGCCGACGCTGCGCCTGGCGTCGAGCTGAAGTTGTCCGGGCGCTTCAACAGCCCGCAGGCGGGGGAGGGCGACTTCGACCTTCCCGCCTATCTGCGGCGACGCGGGATCGCCGGCGAGCTGATCATCCAGCGCGCGGAGGCCACCGGCCGGCGCCGCGGCGGTCTTCAGGGTGCGATCGACGGCTTTCGCGAACGGGCGCTCGACGGCATCGCGTCCAGTCTTCCCCCCGCGCTCGGCGCCGTCGGACAGGGAATGGTCCTCGGCGCCGACGAGGACATCCCCGACACAGTCCGCGAGGACTTTCGCGACGCCGGCCTCGGCCACGTCCTAGCCGCCTCGGGGACCAACGTGATGCTGCTCGTCGCGCTGGCGATCCCGTTGCTGGCCGCCGTTGGCCTCTCCTACAGCAGTCGCATCCCGGTCCTGATCGGGCTGATCGCGCTCTACGTGCCGCTCGCCGGTGGCGGTCCGTCGATCCAGCGCGCCGGGGTCATGGGCGTCGCGGGACTGCTCGCGATGCTGCTCGCGCGCCCTGCCTCGCGCTGGTATGCGCTCTTCCTGGCCGCCTGCGTGACGCTCGCGCTCAACCCGCGCACTTGGGCCGAGCCCGGCTGGCAGCTCTCGTTCGCCGCCGTCCTGGGGATCCTGCTGCTGGCGCCCGGCATCGGCCGTCGGCTCAGCGCCCTACCTGGCCCGCTCGCCGACGGCGTCGCGTTGACAGTGGCGGCGACCGTCGCCACGGCACCGCTCGTCGCCCACCACTTCGGAACGGTCTCGCTCGCCAGCTTGCCGGCGAACATCGCGGCGCTGCCGCTGATCGCGCCGATCATGTGGCTCGGGATGCTGCGCGGTCTGCTCGCACAGGCCAGCGTCCTCGCGTCGTTCAACGACCTCCTCGGCCATCTGCTTGCGCCGCTGCTGTCCGCATTCGAACGACTTGCTGCCCTGTTCGCCGATATGCCCGGCAGCACGCTGACGGTTTCGCTCGGCAACCCGCTCGATGTCGGCCTGGCCTATGTACTGCTCGCGTTCGTGGTCCTGGCGGCCAGGCGGGCATCCGACCGGCTCGACACGCGCGTCTCGACCCTCGTCGCGGTGCTGCGCCGCCTCCCACGCGGACGCAAGCTCGCCTTCTCGGTGGCCGGCGCCGCGTTGGTCGTGCTGGCGCTCGCCCAAGCCCTGGGCCCAGCCCAGCCGCCCGCGACGCTGATGGTCTCCTTCCTCGACGTCGGCCAGGGCGATGCCACCCTCATCCAGCACCCCGACGGCAGCGCGGTCCTGTTCGACGGCGGACCGCCAGAGGGAGGGGTGGCGCGGCTGCTCCGCCGCGCCGGCGTCCGGCGCCTGTCAGCCGTCGTGATGACGCACGCCTCACGCGACCACCACGGTGGTCTCACTGAGGTCGTCGAGCGCTTCCCGATCGACCTCCTGCTCGACGGTGGCGACGGCACACGCGACCGCGACTTCCGCGCGATCGTCACGGCGGCGCGCGCCCGCGGTGTCCAGCGCGTCGTCGCGCTCGCCCCACTCACGGTCAACGCCGGCTCGCTGCAAATCGACATCCTGTCACCGAGTCCACGGGGCCCCGGACCGCCGCCCGAGGACCCCAACCCCCGTGCCGTCGTTGCCATCATCAGCAGCGACGGCTTCGACCTACTGCTCTCCGGCGACGCCGAGAGCGAGGCGCTGCTGCCGTTGCCGCTTCCCGATGTCGATGCGATGAAGATCCCGCACCACGGCAGCGCCGATCCCGGCCTGCCTCAGGTGCTCGATCAAGTACGCCCTGAGATCGCCTCGATCCCCGTCGGGGAGAACAGCTACGGCCACCCCGCACCGTCCACGCTCGCGGCGCTGCGCGCAGCCGATATTCCCACCTGGCGCAACGACCATCACGGCACCATCCGCATCTCGGTCGACCACGGCGAGATGACCGTCGACACCGGTCCCTAGGATCGTGGCGTGGCCGACCTCAAGCCCGTCTACATCGTCTGCGGCGACGACGACGCCAAGACCGATGCCTGGCGGTCGCGCGTCCGCAAGCGCGCCGAGACCGAGAACGGCCCTGGCGGACTCGAGTCCTTCGACGCCAGCCGCGACGACGCGGACGCCGTCGTAGCCTCCCTCGCGGCGCTCACCTTCGCGACCGGCACCCGCTACGTCATGGTCGACGACGTCGGCGCCTGGAAGGCAGCCGACGCGGCGCCGCTGATCGACGCGATCGCCGCCCTGCCTCCCGACACCGTCCTCGTCCTCGTCGTCCGCGGCAAGCCGCTGAAGAGCCTCGTCACCGCCGTCGAGCAGGCCGGCGGCGAGGTCCGCGAGCACGCCGCCCCGAAACCCTGGGAGATGCCCAAGTGGGCGATCGGCCGCGCCCGCGAGCTCGGCCTGCGGCTCGACAACGAGGCCGCCAAGACGCTCGTCACGATCGTCGGATCCGGCCAACAGCGCCTTTCGCGCGAGCTCGAGAAGATCTCGATCGCCCTCTACCCGGAGCCGACCGCCACCGTCGACGACGTCGAACGGCTCGCTGCAGGCGAGGCCAGCCCCAAGGTCTACGACCTCGCCGACGCCGTCGTCGGTGGCAACGTCGAGTCCGCCATCGAGCTCGCCGAGGAAGTGTTCCACGTGCCGGTCCGCCTCGGGCTGCCGCAG
>CBFGZN010000221.1:0-4274 GCA_965653255.1 uncultured Solirubrobacterales bacterium
GCACGTTGCACGCGACGAGGACCAGCAGCCAGGCGAGGCGGCGCATGGCGGCGACCGTGTCGGCGTCAGCGACCGCCTTGTCGGCCTCGGCGCGATTCGCGCGGTACGTGAGGATCACGTCGCCGCCGCCCTGCGCGGGCTGGCGGTTGCGGTCTCCGGGCTCGCCGCGAGCAGGCCGTGGCGGCGGAAGCCGACGCGCCCGATCAGGCGCCGCACGAACACGTCGGCGCTGAGCCGGTCGAGTGCCCGTTGCGCTCGCTCGCCGAGCAACGTCACTGCCAGCGGCGGGGCAAGCGCGGGGATCAGCGCGATCGACAAGACGAGCGCCGCCGATCCCGCCTTGCCGACCCCGTCGATGTCCGCCGTGCCGACGTCGTGCATCGCCGGCAGGTAGAGCACCGCCGAAGTCACGTTGACCGCCATCAGCAGGAAGCCGACGACGAAGTAGCGAGCCAGCTTCGGCTCGGTCGTCTCCGGCTCGGGCTTCGGCGGCTTCGGCGGGGCGCGCAGCGCGCGAATGCCGAGCCAGACGAGGATCGCCGCGAACGCCAGCTTGACCCCCGCCTCGGTCTTCGACGGCGTGTCGCTGCCGCCGGTGCTGGCGGCGAGCCCGAACGCGATGAACATTTCGATCACCAGCACCGTCGCGTAGCCGGCCGCGATCGCCCACGCACGGGCTAGCGGAGCCGTCGGGCGCGACAGCGTGACGAGCTGGACGGCGAGTGTCGTAGGGCTGATCGCGGCGCCGAGGGCCAACGGGATCGCGATGCCCAAAGGGTCGGCCACGGCGGGCAGCGTACTGCCGCCCGTGGTCGTCCTATCAGCCGATGTAGTCGTCGGCGTTCGGCGGCTTCCAGCGGTTCAGCACCAGCAGCTGGAGCGGAACGCCGCCAAACCAGAACAGCACGGCAGCTGTAGTCGAGGCGAATGCGATCGGAATCGATCCGAGGAAGAAGAAGACCGGGGTGGAGGAGAGCAGCACGCCCCAGCGGTAGACGTCGTCGGGAAGCTGGCGCTCGAGCAGATGGTGGCGCTGGGCATGACGCAGCAGCAGGACCTCGAGCCCGCTGACGATCGCGATCGAGACGGCGTAGACCGCGATCGACACCGGGTTCTCGAAGTAGGTGCCGAGCAGCGCGGTCGGGAACGGCAGGAACGCGACGAAGGCGAGGTAGACCATGTTGATCCAGATCAGCCCGTAGTCGAGCCTGCCCAGCATGCGGAAGAACTGGTGGTGGGCGATCCAGTAGCGCCCGATCACTACGAAGCTGATGAAGAAGCTGACGTAGGCCGACTTGAGATCGCCCAGCGCATCCCACAGCTCACGCTCGTTCGGCTTGCTCAACTCCGGCACCGCGATCCCCACGACCAGCAGCGTCATCGCGATCGCGAACAACCCATCGCTGAACGCCAGCACCCGCGCGAACTCCTCGTTGCCACGCGCGATCGGCTTCCGAAGCGGTGACTGACGGTGTGGCTCGGATGTCACTGCCGCGATCCTGCCATGGCCTGCGGTCAGGTTCGCCTACTCGACGATTGGCGACTTCGGCAAGCCTGAGTTAGGGTCGCGCCGTTACTTGATTGTTACCTGGCTAGGTCTCGCGGGGAGGGACGTCTTGAAGAGGAATTGGTGGAAGTGGGCGCTGGGCGCCTTCGGGATCCTGATCGTCGTCAGCATCTTCGTGGAGGATCCTGAGCAGGACGCGAAGGCGACCGCGAAGCCTGTGCCGAAGGTCGTTCTCGACGTCTCCGCGCCACCGACAATCGTCAAGGCGGACAGCGTCGAGGTGTCGGGCACTGTCGCCCCGGCGCGTGCGGTTGTCGAGGTGGGGCTGGACAATGCTGATGCCGAGTTGGCGGAGGTTGGCCCCGACGGAACGTTCACCGCACGTGTCGATCTAGACGATCTCGGTGAGAACGGGATCACTACGAGCGCTCGTTTGGGTAGTCGACGGTCAATGTCCGTGCGGATCGTCGTCGAGCGCCAGCTGTCGCCCGCCGAGGTCGCGGAGAAGCGCGAGCGCGTCCGAAAGCGGCGTGCGGCGGCTGCACGTGAGCGTGAGCGAAAAGAGGCTGCGCGTATTGCACGCGCTGAGCGACGAGCGGCCGAGCGGGCGGCTGCCGAGGAGCGCCGGGCAGCGCGCGAGGCAGCCGAGGCCGAGCCTGCGCCTGAGCCCGCTTCGGACTGCGATCCCAACTACAGCGGGTGCGTGCCGATCGCGTCGGACGTCGACTGCGAGGGGGGAAGTGGAGACGGCCCCGCCTACACCGGCATCGTGACCGTCACTGGCTCGGACATCTACGACCTTGACAGCGACTCCGACGGAACGGCCTGCGAGTAGCTGGGGGCGGACTCGAACCGCCGACCTCACGATTATGAGTCGTGCGCTCTAACCAGCTGAGCTACCCAGCCATGGGCGCACGATTCTAGGGATGATGGGAAGCGTGAGCGAGATCGTGGCCCCCGAGCTGTTGATGGCGGTGCCGAACATCAGCGACGGGCGGCATCGGCCGCTGCTGGAGGCGATCGAGCGGGCGTTCGCGCCGGCGCGCTTCCTCGACATCCACGCCGACGCCGACCACAACCGCTCGGTGTTCACGCTCGCGGCCCGTCAGGGCGAGCTGGCCGATGGCCTCGTGTCCGGCGCGCGCGCCGTCGTCGAGGACGTCGACATCACGCTCCACGGCGGCGTTCACCCTTACGTCGGGGCGCTCGACGTGATGCCGGTCGTCTACCGCTCCGAGGCGCAGCGCGGGGCGGCTTGCGCCGAGGTTTTGACCGCTGCCGCGCGGATCGGCGAGGAGCTCGAGCTGCCGGTCGTCCTCTACGGCGAGCTGGCGACCAGCCCGGAGCGGCGCGAGCGCGCCGCGCTGCGCAAGGGCGGCGCCGGGGCGCTCGCCAGACGGATCGAGAGCGGCGAGGTCGTGCCCGACTTCGGCCCGGCGCGCGCCCATCCGACCGCCGGCGTCGTGCTGGCGACCGCCCGGCCACCGCTGGTCGCCTTCAACGTCGACCTGGCGACGCCCGACCTCGATGCCGCACGACAGATCGCGGCGACGATCCGCGAGTCCGACGGCGGCCTTCCCGGCGTGCGCGCGATCGGCCTCTGGCTTGAGCATCGTGGTTGCGCCCAGGTCTCGACCAACGTCCACGACCATCTGGCAACGCCGCTACGCGAGATCGTCGCGGCGGTCGCCGCCGAGGCGCCGATCGGTGAGGCCGAGCTGGTCGGACTAGCGCCCGCGGCGGCGTTCGACGATTTCCCGCGCGAGGTTCCGCTGCGTGGCTTCTCGCCCGAGCGCCATCTGCTCGAGAACGTGCTCGCGGCTATCGACTGAGTGGCACTTCGGCCGATACGCCGCCCGACTGGCGCTCGGATACGCTGCTCGGGATGGCTCAGACGAAGAAGAAGCGCCGCAGCAAGCACCGTGGCACTGCCGCGGGAACGATCGACAAGGCGGGCCGGACCGGCAAGCCCCAGACCCGTCAGGACGCGAAGCAGATCGCTCGCCAGCGGCGCGCCGAGCGGCCCGACAAGCCGCCGGAGTGGAAGAGCACGATCAACCGCGCGGGAATCGCCGCGATCGTGTTCGCCGTGCTGGTCGTGGCGCTGTTCGGTCGGCCGATCGCCTCGGGCCTGCTGCTCGGCGTGGTCATGTTCGCCATCTACGTCCCGCTTGGCTACGCGACCGACTCGGCGATCTATCGCTTCCGCAACAAGCGCAAGCAGGCGCAGGCAATCGACCGGCAAGCGCGGAAGAAGCAGTAGCCGAGCATGGACGTGCGCATGTTCAGCGTCGGGCCGATCCAGGAGAACTGCTTCCTGTTTCGCCGCGACGGCTCGGACCGCGCGCTGATCGTCGATCCGGGCGAGGAGGCCGACCGCCTGCTCGCCGCGATCGACGAGCTGGGCGTGACGCTCGACGGGATCCTGCTGACACACACCCCCTTCGACCACGTCGGCGCCGTCGCGCCGATCGCGCGCGCCACCGGAGCCGAGGTCTGGGTGCCGGAGATCGAGAAGCCGGTGCTCGCCGACATCGACAGCTATGTGCCGTGGTCGGAGTTCGGCCCGTTCGAGAGCTGGGACGCCGAGCACACCTTGAACGGCGGCGAGAAGCTCGAGCTCGCCGGCTTCGAGATCGACGTCCTGTTCACTCCGGGACACAGCCCGGGACACGTGACCTTCCACGTTCCGGACGAGGCGGCGATCTTCTCGGGCGACGTGCTGTTCCAGGGCTCGGTCGGCCGCACCGACCTGCCCGGCGGCAGC
>CBFGZN010000222.1:0-4273 GCA_965653255.1 uncultured Solirubrobacterales bacterium
GACCGTGCCGATCTGGTCGTAGACGGTCTTGAACGCGGCGGCGAGCTGGTTGCCGGCCTCGCCGAAGACGCGCGCGGCGTCGCTCTCGCGGTCGTCCTTGCCGTAGCCGGTGTTGGCGAGGTTCTTCTTCATCCCCTCGATGTAGCGCTCGTCGTCTTGCAGCTCCTTGGGGAGCCACTGGCGCACCATGGCGTCGGAGACGGTGCTCGGGTCGTTGCGCGTGCCGGTGCGGCCCTCGATCGAGATGAACCTGTCCCAGGTCAGCCGGAACGGCCGGTAGGTCTGGGTGAAGCCCGTATGCGGGTTGTCGGTCACCTGGACGATCCGGTAGCCGGCGTCCTTGAGCGCCTTCATCAGCGTCTGGTCGAGGTTGTCGATCGCCGTCCAGCCCGGACTGATTCCCAGATCGGCGATCGGCTTGAAGTTGCGGTACGGGAAGATCCGCTGGCCGGTGAAGATCGACCGGCGAGCCGGGACCGTGACCATCGCCTCGGGGAAGGCGCGGTTGAAGCGCAGGCCGCGCGCGATCAGCGAGTCGAAGTTCGGAGTGCGCGCGCGGGGCGAACCGTAGGCGCCGAGGAAGTCGGGCCGCAGGCTGTCGATGATGATGACGACGACGTTCTCCGGCTCGCCGTCGTTGTCGTCGCCGACCGCGCAGCCGGCGGCGAGCGGCAGCGCCGCCCCGGCGCCGGCGACGCCGGCGGCCTGCAGCAGACGGCGGCGGCTCAGCCGCGGTCCGCCGCTACTGGTCATTGAGGCAGTCCTCGATCTCGACCAGGGCCTCCTCGGGCAGCTCGCGCACGTAGAAGAGCGCGGCGCCGATCTGCTCCGCACCCTCGCCCTTGCCCTCGAACTGCGCCCCCTCGGCCTCGAGCGAGGACTGGAAGAAGTCGATCCGCGACGTCTCGCCATCGACGTCGACCGTGATTCCCTTGTCGCCGACCGCCTCGGCGGCGATTCCCTTCTCGTTCTCGATGCACGCCAAGGCCGCGCCGCGCTTGTCCTCGGGGGCAAGCGTCGTCGCCGGTCCGGCCGCCGGAGCGGTCTCGTCAGGGGCGGTGATCGCGACGCTGGTGTCGCCGGCCGGCTTCTGCTGGCTCGAGGGGGGGCCGTCGTCGTCGCCGCAGCCGGGAGCCACGACGAGCGCGCAGAGGGCCGCGAGGAGGGTCGCGCGGGTCGTCATCGACGGCGCAGAGTAGTGAATTCGGCGGCGGTGCCTGCTACCTTGACGCCTCTTGACGAGGCCGACGGCTCCGTCAAGCCCGTCCAGTGCAGCCGTTTTCGCTGTGCGAAGCCGCACCTCGTCCGATGAACAAACGCTTCGCGCTATTCCAGGTTCTCTTCTCCGTCGTCGCGCTCGCCGCGGTGATCTGGTGGGCATCCCATCAGGACGCTCCGGAGATTCCGTCGGGCACTGACGCGATCGCCTGGCTCGCGCTCGCGCTCGTGCTCTACGCGTTCGCGACCGTCGTCCGCGCTGAGCGCTGGCACGCGATTCTCAAGGAGAGCGAGATCGACGCGAAGCGGGCCGACTGCTACGGCCTCTCGGTCGTCGGCTACATGGGCAACAACGTCCTTCCCGCGCGCGCGGGTGAGGCGCTGCGCGTCGTCCTGCTCGACGGCAAGACCAACGCCGGCAAGCGCAAGATCCTCGGCACGATCGTCGTCGAGCGACTGCTCGACCTGATCGCTCTCGTCGTGATCTTCGTCCTGACCGTCTACCTCGTGCTCGAGGGCGACGTCGTGCCGACCGACGAGCCGCTGCTGATCGCCGGCATCTGCGTCGCGGCGCTCGCGCTGGCTGGAGCCGTGCTCTGGGCGATCCACCGCCGCGGTGGCCTGCACCGGCTGCGCGAGCTGATCCGCCCGTTGATGCACGCGCCGCGCGCGCTGCTCAACCGCCAGGGGCTGATGCTGCTGATCGTGACCTTCGCGCTGTGGGCGATCGAGGGCGCTGTCTATCTCGCCGTCGCCCGCGCGATCGACCTCCACATCAGCACGTCGGGCGCGCTCTACCTGGTCGCGCTGACCAACTTCGTCGCCGCGCTGCCGGCCGCGCCGGGCTCGATCGGAACCTTCGACGCCGCCGTCGCCTTCGGCGCCAAGGCGCTCGGGGCATCCGGCTCGGCTGCCGTCACCTACGTGCTGCTGCTCCGCTTCATCATCTACGTGCCGATCACGATCGTCGGGTTGATCGTGCTCGTCGTGCGCTACGGCGGCTGGGCGCGCCTGCGTCAGGCCACCCACTTCGAAACCAGCAGCGTCTGACCGTGCCGGAAGAACGCTCGTCGCCGGTAGCCCCGGTACTGATCGCCTGCCTGGCCCTTGCGGCGCTCAGCCTGATCTTCCCGTCGACGCCGACGTATGACCCGTGGGCCTGGATCATGTGGGGGCGCGAGATCGTCCACCTCGATCTGGTGACCACCGGCGGGCCGTCGTGGAAGCCGTTGCCGGTGCTGTTCACGGCGCCGTTCTCGCTCGTCGGGGCCGACGTCGCGCCGTACCTGTGGCTCTGGATCGCGCGCGCCGGCGGTCTGCTGGCGCTGGCGATGGCGTTCCGGCTGGCACGCCGGCTCGTCGGCAAGGGCGCCGCCGGCTGGATCGCGGGCATCTTTGCGGCAGCGTTCCTTGCGACAACCTACGAGTACGTGCGCGACGCCGCGCTCGGCAACTCCGAGGCGCTGCTCGCTGGGCTCGGCCTGTGGGCGGTCGAGCGCCATCTCGACGGCCGGCGCGACCACGCCCTCTACCTCGGCTTCGCCGCGGCGCTGCTGCGGCCCGAGGTCTGGCCGTTCCTCGGCCTCTATGGCATCTGGCTCTGGTTCAAGGACCCTGAGCTGCGGCTACGGATGGCGATCCTAGCGGCGCTGATCCCACTGCTCTGGTTCGGTCCCGAGCTGTGGGGCTCCGGTGACGCGCTGCGTGCGTCCAGCCGCGCCAACAACCCCAATCCGGGCAGCGCCGCCTTTGCCGAGCACCCCGGCCTCGAGGTCGTCGAGCGCTTCCACCACCGGACGGTCTGGGCGCTTGAGGCAGCCGGCCTGATCGGGCTGCTGACCGCCGCGGTCGCATGGTTCCGCGACCGCCGCCAGGGCGCGATCCTTTTCATCGGCGGTATCGGACTTGGCTGGGTGCTGCTCGTCGGCGCGATGACCGAGGGTGGTTACGCCGGCAACCAGCGCTACCTGATCGTCACCACCGCGGCACTCTGCGTGCTCGGCGGGATCGGCGTCGCACGCGTCTTCCAGGGCATCGAGCTGGCCGTCGAGCGGCTCGGCGGCAGCGTCCGCGCCGGCGTTGCGACGGCTTGTGCGGTCTTCGCGCTCGGCCTCGTCGTCGGCTGGCCGGTCGTGCGCGACAAGGCCGACAACATTGACGCGACGCTCGACGAGCTGCGCTACGAGGCGAGCCTCTTCCACACGCTCGACGACGCGGTCGAGGACGCCGGTGGTCGCGAGCGCCTGCTGAGTTGCGGGGCGGTCTACAGCGGCCCGTTCCAAACGCAGATGATCGCCTACGAGCTCGGCGTCCACGGGCTCGACGTGCGCGCGCTGGAGGGCACGACGCCGCCCGGCGTTGCCTTCCGCACCCACACGATCCCCAACGGCCCGCTGGTGATCAAGGTGACCGACCCGCGCTTCCGCCAGATCGCCGCCGACGGGCGCTGGCTGATCTGGACGGCCCCGCGTGCCGATGCCGTCGGACGTGATTGCCCGGCCGGAGGTCCCGACGCTCCACGGGTTGTGCCAGGTGACCGTACCCCCGAGCTCGCGTCCTCGCGCTGACTAGGCTTTTCGCGATGTCCACGGTCGCAGCCGCCCGATCGCGCACCCTCCCGCGCGTCCCGCCGAAGCTCGAGGCGTTCGCGACCGGACCGGCCGGGATCACGCTGTTCGTCGGCCTGCTCCTGCTGATCTCGCTTTTCCTGCGCACGCGCGCGCTCGGCGCGTCGCTGTGGATGGACGAGGGTCTGTCGATCGGGATCGCCGGGCAGCCGTTCTTCGACATCCCCGACGTGCTGCGTCAGGACGGCTCGCCGCCGTTCTACTACATGCTGCTGCACATCTGGATGGAGCTGGTCGGCAATGGCCCCTCCGAGACGCAGGGCCTGTCGGTTGCCATCTCGCTGCTCGCGGTGCCAGGCGGTCTGTGGGCCGGATGGTCGCTGTTCGGCCGCCGTGCCGGGCTCTACTGCGCGGCGCTCGGCGCCTTCGCGCTCGCCGGCGCCGATTCCCAGCCCGCTCAGCACGTAACCCAGGAAGTCGGTCACTAC
>CBFGZN010000223.1:0-4212 GCA_965653255.1 uncultured Solirubrobacterales bacterium
TCCTGACGGTCCTCCAGCGCGCCGAGCTGGTGACGAGGATGGCGGTCGAGATCGAGCGCTACATCGTCGAGCTGGGCGCCGAGGGGCGGCTGATCGAGATGCAGCTCGAGGAGACGATGGTCGGGGTGGCGTCGGAGAAGTCGGCGCTCGTCCACGACTACATCGCCGAGCCGACCGACGACAACTTCGCCGGGGTGCTCGACCAGCTCGCCCGGATGCTGCACCAGGACCTGCTCGACTTCGGCATGCTGGCCGAGCTGCTCGGCTACGACCGCAAGCTCAACACGCTCGACCATCCGGTCTCGCCGCGCGGACACCGCGTGCTGGGCCGGATCCCGCGACTGCCGAAGCTCGTCGTGCAGGGGATCGTGCGCGAGTTTGGGGGCCTGGACGAGATCCTGGCCGCCGGCGACGGCGATCTCGAGTCGGTCGAGGGGGTGGGTGACGTGAGGGCGAAGGACATCCGCGAGGGTCTGCGTCGCCTACAGGAGATCAACCTCGTGGACCGCTACTTACAAACGTGACCACAGGAGCCCTGGCGGCATTGCGCCGGGCTCGTTTTCGATTAGGAGGCCCGTCATTTCCGAGACCATTGAGCAAGAGATCGTGGACCTCGAGATCACCCGTGAGATGCCCCATATCGAGTACGAGATCGGGGACAACGTGGTGTACCCCCATCACGGGGCCGGCAAGGTCCTCAAGAAGGAGCAGAAGACGGTTCTCGGCGAGGAGCGCGAGTACCTGACGATCAAGATCCTTCACAACGACATGACGGTGATGGTCCCGTGTGAGAACGCGGGCAAGGCCGGTCTGCGCCGCGTGATCGGCGAGGAGGCTGTCGCCAAGGTCCTGTCGGTGCTGCGCGACGACGTCAGCGAGATGCCGAAGAACTGGAACCGTCGCTTCAAGCACAACCGCGAGAAGATCAAGACCGGCGACGTCTACGAGCTGGCCGAGGTCGTCCGCAACCTCGCCATCCGGGAGTCCGAGAAGGGCCTCTCGACCGGCGAGAAGCAGATGTACACGCGAGCCAAGAAGATCCTCGCCTCCGAGCTGATGTACGCGCTCGAGATGGAGGAGGACGAGGCCGAGGAGCACCTCGACTCGCTGATCGAGGAGGCGCACTCGGACCGCATGGGGGCCGCCGCATCCGCGTAGCCATCGTCGCCGCCGGCGGCAGCGGCGAGCGTCTCGGGGCCGACGGCCCGAAGGCGTTCGTCGACTGCGCCGGGCGGCCGCTGGTCGACTGGAGCGTCGCGGTACTGGGCGCGGTCTGCGACAGGGTCGTCGTCGCGGTGCCGGAGGGGCACGAGGAGGGCGCTGAGGGCCACGAGCGGGTCGTCGGCGGCGCTTCGCGCTCGGAGTCGGTGCGCAATGCGCTCGCGACAGCGCCGGAAGCGGAGATAGCGGTCGTGCACGACGCCGCGCGGCCGCTCCTGACCGCGGAGCTCGTCGAGCGCTGCGTCGCCGCGATCCACGCGCCGGGGGTCGCGGGCTCGATCGCTGCCGCACCGGTGACCGACACGATCAAGGAGGCCGACGGATCGGGCCGCGTGCTGCGCACGCTCGACCGTGGCTCGCTCTGGTCGGTTCAGACGCCGCAGGTCTTCTGGGCCGGGCCGTTGCGCGAGGCGCTCGACACCGACAGCAAGACGCTCGCTGCGGCGACCGACGACGCCGGACTGGTCGAGGCTGCGGGCGGGACGGTCGCGATCGTCGAGGCGCCGCGCGAGAACCTGAAGGTCACGACGCCGCTCGACCTACGGTTGGCCGAGCTGCTGCTGGAACGGCGCGCCGCCCGCACCGACGCGTAGGCTGCCGGGCCGTGCTGACCGACTACCACGTCCATCTGCGGCCCGACGAGGAGGGCACGGCAGCCGCCGACTACTTCACGGCCGCTAACGCCGACCGCTACCGGACGACCGCCGCCGAGCGCGGGATCGGCGAGCTCGGTATCTCCGAGCACGTCTACCGCTTCGCCCAGTCGCTCGATGTCTGGGACCACCCGTTCTGGGTCGAGAACGCCGTCGACGACATCGACGCCTACTGCGAGTTCGTCCGCGGCGAGGGGCTGCGGGTCGGTATCGAGGCCGACTTCGTCGCCGGCTGTGAGGACCGGATGGCGAACCTGCTCGAGGGGCGCGACTGGGACTACGTCGTCGGCTCGGTCCACTTCCTGCGCGACGCCGCCGTCGACATGCGCGGCGAATGGGACATCTGGCGCTCGGCCGATCCGGAGAAGGTCTGGACGCGCTACTTCGAGACGCTCGGCGAGGCCGCGCGGACCGGGATGTTCGACATCCTCGCCCACCCCGATCTGGTGAAGGTGTGGGGCAAGGGCGCCCCGGCGCCAGACGGCGACCTGCGCCGCTTCTACGATCTGGCGATGGAGGGGATCGCGGAATCCGACGTTGCGATTGAGGTGTCGACGGCAGGATTACGCAAGCCGGTCGGCGAGCTGTACCCGTCGGTTCCGTTCTTGGAGATGTGCCTGGACGCCGGGCGGCCCGTCGCGCTGTCGAGCGATGCCCACGTCCCGGATCAGCTGGGGTTCGAGTACGAGCGGGCGGTCGAGTGGCTGGCGAACGTCGGCGTGACCGAGATAGCCGTCTTCGAAGGCCGCGAGCGGCGGCTGGAGCCGATCGGATGAGCGTGCGCAGCGGGATCGGCTACGACTCGCACCGGCTCGCCGAAGGACGCAAGCTGATTCTCGGCGGGGTCGAGATCGAGGGCGCCGAGCGCGGGCTCGACGGTCACTCGGACGCGGACGCGCTGACCCATGCGGTGATCGACGCACTGCTGGGCGCCGCCGGGCTCGGCGACATCGGCCTGCACTTCCCCGACAGCGACGAGCGCTGGCGCGACGCCGATTCGGTCGCGCTGCTGCGCGAGGTCGTCGCGCAGATCGGCGCGGCTGGCTGGACGGTCGGCAATGTCGATGCCACGGTGATCTGCGAGGCGCCGAAGCTCGGTGGCTACCGCGAGCCGATGCGCGAGACGCTGGCAACGGCGCTTGGAGTCGCCCCCGACGCCGTCAACGTCAAGTTCACCACCAACGAGCGGATGGGCCCGATTGGTCGCGGCGAGGGGATTGCCGCGCTCGCCACGGCGACGCTCGAGAGCTAGGGTGGCTCGATGCCCGCAAGCAGCAGTGACGACCTAGCCTTCGCCGGCCTCGCAAAGCAGGCGGCGCTGGTTCGCGCCGGCGAGGTCTCGTCGCGCGAGCTGGTCGAGCTCTACCTCGACCGGATCGCGCGGATCGACCCGCAACTCAACAGTTACAGCGTCGTGCTCGCCGAGCGGGCGCTGATCGAGGCCGATCAGGCCGACTCTCGCCACGCGGCCGGTGACGAGCGGCCGCTACTCGGCGTTCCGGTGACGATCAAGGACAACGTCGATGTCGCCGGGACGGTTACGACAGGCGGTACCGCCGCCCATGGGCCGGCAGCGACGGAGGACGCCGAGCTGGTACGCCGGCTGCGCGCCGCCGGCTGCGTGATCCTCGGCAAGACGGCCCTCCCCGAGCTCGCGATCATGGGCACGACCGAGGGCCCGGCCTTCGGCGTGACGCGCAACCCCTGGGACCTCGATCGCACGCCGGGCGGCTCCAGCGGCGGCAGCGCCGCGGCGACCGCCGCCGGACTCGCCGCCGCGGGACACGCGACCGACGGTGCCGGCTCGATCCGCATCCCCGCCGCTTGCTGCGGGCTGTTCGGGCTGAAGCCGCAACGCGGCCGCGTGCCGATGGCTCCCGACAACGAGGACCACTGGAACGGCCTGTCGGTCGCCGGCGCGATCACTCACACGGTGCTCGACAACGCGCTCTTCCTTGATGCCGTAGCCGGTCCGGGTCCGGCTCCCGGCGGGCCGGCGTTGGACCGGCCGTTCGCCGACGCGGTCAAGGAGGCGCCCGGGAAGCTGCGGATCGCGGTCTCGCTGCGCCCGCCGCTGATGGCACGCCTGTCGCCGGAGGTCAGGCAGGGGATCGACGAGACGGCCGAGCTGCTGCGCGGTCTCGGCCACCAGGTCGACTACGTCGAGCCGCCGTTGACCGAGTGGCTGTCTGAGGTGCTGCCGCGCTACCTCAAGGGGATCGAGCGGGAGGCGGCGAACATGGCCCATCCTGAGCGCCTGCAGCGCCGGACGCGGGGCTTCGCTCGGTTGGGGTCGCTGATTCCCCAGGGGCTGCTCGATCGGGCGAGGCGGATCGGT
>CBFGZN010000224.1:0-4163 GCA_965653255.1 uncultured Solirubrobacterales bacterium
GCCGGCGAGGATGAGGTCGACGTTGAGGGCACGCGTCTTCTCGAGGCTGGTGAGGTACTCGCCGACGGGGTCGGGGGTGTAGCCGAAGTCGAAGAAGAGCGAGGGGCGGCCGAGGATGTGGTCGCCGGAGATCAGCAGGCGGCGGTCGGGCTGATGGAGGACGACGTGCGAGGGGGCGTGGCCGGGGGTCTCGACGACCTGCCAGCGGCCAAGGTCGGTCTCGACCTCGACGCCGGGGAGGAGCTCGCGATCGGGCAGCTTCACGTCGGCGATGCCGGGGTTGCGGTCGCGGATGTGGTCGCCGAAGCGCTCTAGCGCGGCGAGCGGCATGCCGCTCTGACGGGCGACCTCGATTCGCCGCTCGAGCTCGGCTTCGGGGTCGGCGAGCGGCTTGGTCGTGTGCCCGTGGTCGGGATGCATCCAGAGCTCGCAACCGGCGGCGTCGCAGATCGAGGCGGCCTGGCCGTAGTGGTCGGAGTGGGCGTGGGTGCAGACGACGAGGCGGATGTGCTCGACGCCGAGCCCCGCCTGCTCGAGCGCCCGTTCGAGCTGGGCGAACGACCCGGGCTCGTGCATCCCGGTGTCGAACAGGACGACGCCGCTGCCGGCTGCGACGGCGTAAGCATTGACGTGCGGCACCCCGAGCCACGGCAGCGGCAGCCGCAGCCGCCAGACGCCGGGCTGCACGCGGTCTGCGCGTGCCAGCTCGCGCTTGCGGGTTGCGGCCATCGACCGAACTCTCTCACGCGAGCCGCCCGGGGCTATGACTCAATGCTGACGCCTTGTAAATCCTGCGCTGGGTAGAGTGGGTTACGGCCATGGCCGCCCCCGGAACGACCGTCCAGATCGAGATGCCCGCGATGGGCGAGTCGGTGACCGAGGGTGTCGTCCTCGAGTGGCTGAAGCAGGTCGGCGACCGCGTCGAGGTCGACGAGGGCCTGGTCGAGATCTCGACCGACAAGGTCGACGCCGAGGTGCCGTCACCGGCGGCCGGCGTCCTGACCGCGATCAACGTCCACCCCGACGAGACCGTGACCGTTGGCACAGTGCTCGGCGAGATCGAGGTCGGCGAGGGCGGAGCGCCGCCCGCTGCGCCCGCGGCTGACGCGGGCTCCTCCGACGGCGCCGCCCCTACGCCAAGCGCGGCCGGGCCGACCACCAACGGCGCCGCCCAGGCGCCCCCGGCCCCCGCCGTCAACGGCGACGCCAACGCCACGCCGGTCGCAGCTCGGATGGCCGCCGATCTCGGCGTCGACATCGCGAACCTCAAGGGCAGCGGACCGCGTGACCGCGTCACCAAGGACGACGTGATCGCCGCCGCGGCAGCCGCCGTCAAGGGCGGCGGTGCAGCCCCCAGCGCCCCCGCTCCGCCCGACGGCGCCGCGTCGAAGCAGATCCGCGGCCCGGCCGCGACGCTCGCCCGCTTCATGGACGAGAGCCGCTCGATCCCGACCGCGACCAGCTTCCGCACGCTGACCGTCGACACGCTCGCCTCCCGCCGTGCCACGCTCAAGGGCGCCGGCAAGAAGCTCTCGTTCACCCACCTGATCGCCTGGGCGATCGTCCGCGCGACCGACGACATGCCGGTGATGGCCGACTCGTTCGCGACCGTCGACGGCAAGCCGCACCGCGTCACGCCGAGCGCCGTCAGCCTCGGGCTCGCGGTCGACGTCGAGCGCAAGGACGGCAGCCGGTCGCTCGTCGTCCCGGTCATCCACGGCGCGTCCGAGCTGTCGTTCCCCGACTTCGTCGCCGCCTACGACGAGCTGGTCCTCGGCGCGCGCGACAACACGCTGAAGCCCGACGCCTACCAGGGCGCGCAAATCACGCTGACCAACCCCGGCGGCATCGGCACCGTCGCCTCGGTGCCACGGCTGATGCCGGGCCAGGGCACGATCGTCGCGACCGGCGCGATCGGCTTCCCGCCCGGGCTCGCGCAGGCCGACAAGCAAAAACTGGCCGAGCTCGGCGTGGAAAAGGTCATGACGATGACCTCGACCTACGACCATCGCGTCATCCAGGGGGCAGAGTCGGGTCAGTTCCTCAAGCGCGTCGACGAGCTGCTGCAGGGCGCCGACGACTTCTACGACAAGCTGTTCGAGTCGCTCGGCGTCGACGCCGCCCAGGCCGCGGCCGGGCCGCCGAGTCCGACCGTCACCTCGGCCGACCCCGTCCCCGCGGCGACCACCCCGGCGGTCTCCGAGGTCCCCGACGAGGCGCTGATGCAGGCCGTCCAGGCCGCCACCTCGATCATCAAGGCGCACCGCGTCCACGGCCACCTCGCCGCGCACCTCGACCCGCTCGGCTCGCCGCCGCGCGGCGACCCGGCGCTCGACCCGGCCTCGGTCAACCTGACCCAGGAGATGATGGAGCGGATCCCGTCGTCGGTGATGCGCGTCGCCGTGCCCGGCAAGACGTTCGCCGACGCGCTCCCCCATCTGCGCGACACCTACACCGGCACGATCGCCTACGAGGTCGAGCACATCGCCGGCCACAACCGGCGCGTCTGGCTGCGCGAGAACATCGAGTCGGGCGCGCACCGCGAGCCGCTGACGGCCGAGCAGAAGCTCAAGCTGCTGACGCGGTTGTCGGAGGTCGAGGCGCTCGAGGGCTACCTGCACAAGGCGTTCCTCGGCAAGAAGCAGTTCTCGATCGAGGGCCTCGACATGCTCGTGCCGATGCTCGACGCGACGATCGAGCTGTGCGCCGACAGCGGCGCCCGCGAGGCGGTGCTCGGCATGGCCCACCGCGGCCGGCTCAACGTGCTCGCGCACACCGTCGGCCAGCCCTACGGGAACATCCTCGTCGAGTTCGAGGGCGAGCAGACGCTGTCGGCCGACACCGCGGCGCCAGAGGGCGGCACCGGCGACGTCAAGTACCACTACGGCGCGTCGGGGACCTACACGACGCGCGACGGCAAGTCGGTCCAGGTGACGCTGTCGCCGAACCCAAGCCACCTCGAGTACGTCAACCCGGTGATCGAGGGGCGCGCCCGCGCCGATCAGACGAGCCGCAACGGCCGCGAGATGACCCACGACCCGAGCCTCGTCGTGCCGATCCTGATCCACGGCGACGCCGCCTTCCCCGGCCAGGGCGTGGTCGCCGAGACGCTCAACCTGCAGGCGCTCGCCGGCTACACGACCGGCGGCACCGTCCACGTGATCGCCAACAACCAGCTCGGCTTCACGACCGACCCGACCGACGCGCGCTCGACGCGCTGGGCCTCGGACCTCGCCAAGGGCTTCGACGTGCCGATCATCCACGTCAACGCCGACGACCCCGAGGCCTGCATCGCGGCCGTCCGGCTCGCCGTCGACTTCCGCAACGAGTTCGGCCGCGACGCGCTGATCGACCTCGTCGGCTACCGCCGCTTCGGCCACAACGAGACCGACGAGCCCGCCTACACCCAGCCGCAGATGTACGACAAGATCAAGTCGCACCCGACGGTGCGCAAGATCTACGCCGACAAGCTCGTCGCGGAGGGCGTGGTCACCGCCGACGACGCCGAGAAGCTGGCCAGCGACGCCTACGAGGCGGTCGCCAAGGCGCACGCCGAGCTCAAGGACACGATGGCCGGCCCGCCCGACACCGGCGCGCTCGAGGTCGACACGACGATGAGCCGCGAGCCGAAGACGACGCTGCCGGCCGACCTGCTGAAGTCGCTCAACGAGCAGATCGTCAAGGTCCCCGACGACTTCGCCGTCCATCGCAAGCTGAAGCCGTTCCTGAAGAAGCGCGTGGAGGCCGCCGAGCCGGACGGCAAGGTCGACTGGGCGCACGCCGAGGCGCTCGCCTACGCGTCGCTGCTCGCGCTCGGCGTGCCGGTCCGCCTGACCGGCCAGGACTCCGAGCGCGGAACGTTCAGCCAGCGCCACCTCGTCCTCCACGACGCCGACAGCGGCGATGGCTACACGCCGCTGCAGCACCTGCAGAGCGCCGCCGCGCCGTTCGAGCTGCACAACAGCCCGCTGTCGGAGACCGCGTGCCTCGGCTTCGAGTACGGCTACTCGATCCAGGACCCCGAGGCGCTCGTCCTCTGGGAGGCCCAGTTCGGCGACTTCGTCAACTCCGGCCAGGTGATCATCGATCAGTTCATGACCTCCGGCCTGGCGAAGTGGGGCATGACCTCGCGGCTGACGCTGCTGCTTCCGCACGGCTACGAG
>CBFGZN010000225.1:0-4122 GCA_965653255.1 uncultured Solirubrobacterales bacterium
TCGTGGCAGCGCTCGGCCAGCCGCTCCGCCTGCTCCGGCGCCGCGATGTGCTGGACGACCCAGGCGTCGGCGCCCGAGTCGTGGCGTTGCTGGGCGTAGTCGACCAGTCGCTCGAACATCCGCGAGCTCGTTCGTACCCGCTCGATCGGGCTCAGCTCGCGCTCGACGGTCAGGATCGGCTTGATCTTCAGCGTCGAACCGATCCAGGCGCTCGCCGCTCCGATCCGGCCACCGCGCTTGAGGAACTCGAGCGTGCCGATCGCGAACCACATCTTCAGCTCGGCACGGGCGCGATTGGCGGCGTCGACGACCTCGTCGAGCGTCCCGCCGAGTTGTGCGCAGCGGGCCGCCGCGAGCGTCACGATCCCTTGGCCGCCGGCGGCCGTCGAGGAGTCGACGATCCGCACGCGCTCGCCGCCGCGGCCGTCGCGCTCGAGCTGCTCAGCGGCTTGACGAGCCGAGTCGACGGTGCCGGAGATACCGCCGGAGATGTGGATCGAGACGATCTCGTCACCGCGGGCGAGCAGCGGCTCGAACGCCGCGATGAAGTCGCCGACCGACGGCTGCGAGGTTTTCGGCAGGCTGTCCGCGCGCCGCAGTTCCTCGAAGAACGCCGGGTAGTCGGTGATCTCGGTCTCCTTGACCGTGCGGTCGGTGAAGACGACATAGAGCGGAACCTCCGTTATCCCGTAGCGGTCGACCAGCTCCCGCGGCAGGTATCCGGTGGTGTCCGTAACGACGGAGACCGGCATCGAGGCGGACTCTACCCGCCAGCCCGGCGCTAGCCTAGGTCGCCATGGCCGTGCTCTACCGCTGCAACGCACCGACCGACTACATCTGCCGTTGCGGCAAGGTCGCGCGCAAACTCCAGCGGCTCGGCATCGACTATGGCGAGGTCCGTGTTCCGTACCGCCGTCGCAACCGCCTCGAGGTCATCGACCTGACCGACCAGGATCGCGTCCCGGTGCTGGTCGACGGCGACCAGGTCGTCCACGAGTCGCACCGCATCGTGGAGTACCTGGAGTGGGCTCAGTCGAGGTGATTCTCGAGCGGCACACGCCCGTTGCCGACCGGCGCCTCTGACTGCGCGGCTGCGTCCTCGGCATCATCCGGCTGCTCGGCGTCGAGTAGCTCGGCGAGCTCGCCGGACTCGTACATCTCGGTGACGATGTCGGCGCCGCCGACCAGCTCGCCCTTGACGAACAGCTGTGGGATCGTCGGCCAGCCGGAGAGCCCGGAGAGCTCCTCGCGGATGCGCTGGTCAGGCAGGATGTCGAGCGCGGCGTAGCGGACGCCGAGCGCATTCAGGCAGGCTGCGGTGCGCGCCGAGAAGCCGCAGGCCGGCTGCTCGGGGCTGCCCTTCATGAACAGCATCACCGGGTTCTCGGCAATTGCGTTCTCGATGAACTCGCGGATCTCGGTGTTGGTCATGACGGTCCTCCGGGAGTCGAAGTCTTGATCGAGAGGGCGTGGATCGGTCCGCCGACTTCGGCGCCGAACACGTCGTAGACGAGCTTGTGCTGCTGGATTCGTGTCAAGCCGTCGAAGCGGTCGGACACGACCTCGGCGCGGAAGTGATCGCCGCCGCCGGTGGTGTCCTCGACGGACACTGTGGCGCCCGGCAGGGCGGCTTCGATTCGCTGTTGCAGCTCTTGACTCGTCGGCATTCGACCAGGCACCTTAGCGAGCCACAGGCGTTGCTATCTTTTGTGAAGCATGGTCACCCTCTCGAACATCGCAGCCGAGAAAGTCCAGGGGTTCCTCGCTCAGCAGGAATCCGAGGGCGAGGTCGGGTTGCGGATCGGAGTGCGCGGCGGCGGCTGCTCCGGCTTCCAGTACGCGCTGGCGCTCGACGAGCGGCGCGAGGACGACAACGTCTTCGAGCACGAGGGCATCCCGATCCTCGTCGACTCCGCCAGCCTGCGCTACGTCGACGGCTCCGAGGTCGACTACACCGAGAGCATGATGGGCGCCGGCTTCGAGGTGAACAACCCGAACGTCGTCGCTTCGTGCGGCTGCGGTTCCTCCTTCCGCATCGCGGACGAGGACCCAAGCTGCGGCAGCTCAGCGGCCTAGTGGACGAACGCCTTCAGGGCGACGATCACTAGTCCGAAGGCGCCGTTTACGCAGGCGACCGAGAGGGTCTGCAGGCGGGTCGCTCCCTCGCGGTGGGCGAGCACGAGGCCGTAGGCGAACAGCGAGGCGACGCCGAAGCCGATCGCGAGCGACACGCCGGTGTCGGTCGAGTAGAAGCCGAGAGCGGCGAGGCTGAGCGCGATCGCGGCCGGGATGCCTGCCTGGAGCATCGGCAGCTCGTCCGCGGCGGCGCGGCCGATCTCCGCCCGCGACAGCGAGCGACCGGCTGCCAGCCGTTGTGACAGCACCTCGGAGTAGACGTGCGCCGCCCAGAAGACGATCGCCGTGCCGGCGACGCTGACGAGGATCTGCCAGGCGTCGATCGCCTTGCTCTCCGACAGCCCGGCGACCAGTGCGGTGACCAGGATCGTTCCGTAGATCGTCCGCGCGGCGGTGTGCGTCTCGGTGGTGCGGGGCGACTCCGTGGGCGTCTGCACGCGGCAAAGCTATCCCGTCTCGCGCCGCCGTAGCGCTGGCGCCGTACAGTCTCAGAGGGTGGCGCGCAAGGACGACAGCTCGATTCCGACCGGCCGCATCCGCCGCACGGCGAAGGTCGCGGGCCTCGCCGGCGGGCAGACCGCGCGCAACTACGCGACCAAGGCCGCCAACCTGACTCGCGGCGAGCAGCAGCGCCGTGAGGCCGCCGCTCGCCGTCAGGCCCAGGCGGCGGAGCAGATCCTCGACGTGCTCGGGAACATGAAGGGCGCGGCGATGAAGGTCGGCCAGGTCGCCTCCTACATCGACACCGGGGCGTTCCCGCCGGAGTTCCAGGCGCGGATCGAGGCCAAGCTCGGCGAGCTGCGCGACTCGGCGCCGCAGGTGTCGTTCAAGCAGATGCGCGCGGTGATCGAGGACGGCCTCGGCGAGCGGATCGGCGACGTCTTCGCCGAGTTCGACGAGCATGCCGTCGCCGCCGCCTCGATCGGCCAGGTCTACCGCGCGCGGCTGCGCGAGGACGCCGGCAAGCTCGGCGGACGCGAGGTCGCGGTCAAAGTCCAGTACCCGGGGGTTGCGCAGGCAGTCCGTTCGGACTTGCAGAACCTCGGCTTGCTGCTGCGCGTCGCGAAGCGGATCGCGCCGGCGATGGACGTCAAGGCGACGTCCGCGGAGATCAAGGAACGGCTGACCGATGAGCTCGATTACGAGCAGGAGGCGCAGGCGCAGCGAGCCGTCGCACGCGCCTGGCGCGGCCATCCGTTCGTCGTGATCCCGGAGGTGGTGACCTCCCTGAGCAGCGAGCGTGTGCTGGTCAGCGAGTGGCTCGACGGCCGTCCCTTCGAGCAGGTGCGTGAGCTGCCGGCCGCCGACCGGGACCGCTTCGGCGAGATCGTCTTCCGCTTCTTCCTCGGATCGCTCTACCGCAACGGCCACTTCTCGGGCGATCCCCATCCCGGCAACTACCGGCTGATGGACGACGGGCGTGTGGTGTTCCTCGACTTCGGGATGACCAAGCGCGTCGGCGACGACTTCCTGGCGCGCGAGCTCGCCGTGTTCGACGCCGGGATGGCGGGCGATGCCGAGGAGCTGCACGCGGCCCTGGTCGCTGCCGGCTACTACCCGCCCGACGACCCGGAGATCGAGTCCGGGCCCGTGCTCGCCCACTTCCTCGACGTCGCCTCCTGGTACGCGCTCGATCGCGAGCTGACGATCGACCGTGCCGTGGTGACCCAGGCGCTGATCGACTCGGGCGATCCGCGTTCGATCCACTGGGAGCTGATGAGGCGCGGGACGGTGCCGGCGGAGGCGATGTTCGCGCGGCGGATGGAGGGCCTGGTGCTCGGCGTGCTCGGTCAGCTCGGCGCGACGGCGAACTGGCACCGGATCGCGCGCGAGCTGATGTTCGGCGATCCGCCCTCGACCCCGCTCGGCGAGCTCGAGGCGGAATACTTCGACGGGCGCAGCGCCGCCGCATGACGATGGAAGCCTTCGACCACCTCTCCGCCTGCGACCCGGTCCTCGGTGCGCTTGTCGCCGACCACGGCCCGC
>CBFGZN010000226.1:0-4112 GCA_965653255.1 uncultured Solirubrobacterales bacterium
GCCGGAGCCGTCACGGCCCCCAGCCCTGCGACGGCCGCGATCGCTGCGATGGCCAACGCGCGTCCCATCCACACCATCGAACACGACCGGGCGGTGTCTGTTGCGCCCTGCAATCTCCGCTGCAGGCGGTTGGAGGGAATGCGGACTGCTGATTAGGCCGCCTGTCACAGATCCGCACGGTCCTTGCGCGGCGCGCTTCGGAGCGTAGACTCGTTGTAGACCACAAGCTGGGGCAAAGGAGGGGTCACAGACCTAGGAGGGAGCCGCCAACGGCGGCGTCGGCTGGTCTGGGCTGCCCCGATGAAGGAGATTGACCGTGATACGCAAGGTTGCCCTGCTTACTGTGACGGTGCTGGCGGCGCTGACTGTGTCGGCAACGACGACGTCCGCAGCAATTGTCGACAATCCTGGCATGTTCGAGCTCGGGGGCGATAGGCTGACCATGATCGTGCATCATCTCGGCATCGGCGAATTTCCCCAAACCGGATGCATCAACAATTGGGAACTCAACGTGACCGGTGACGGACACGTTGACATCCATCGCGTCGCGATCGAGTTGCCCGGCGGCTACCTGTGCACGCCGCTCGATGACTGTGACGATCTAGGCTGGGAAGGTCAGATAACGAGCGAGCACAGCCTCCACATCGATTACTGCCTTGAGGGAACCGGGGGGCCCTCCGACATCGGCGGCGAATTCACGTGCTCGGTAGGCGATGGCTGGCGTGAAGTTCACTGCGCAAGCTCGCTGGTGACTGAAGCGTTCGGCCTCACGACTCTCCCCGGGACCGTCCTCGAATATGAGGGCGAACTCGACCTCGACGAGGCACTTTCAATCGAAGGCGCCGACACGCCACCGCCGGTCGAAGTTCACAATCCCGGCATGTTCGAAGCGTCCGGGGCCGCTCTGGACGTGATCGTTCACATTCCGGGCCTCGGCGAAGTCGTGGGTGCGGGGTGTACCAACGATTGGGAAATTGATGTGAGTTCCGATGGGCATTTGGGTGTTCATAGCGTGGCTATGGATCCGCCGGGGACGATGAATTGCGCCGATCTGGACGACTGCGATAACGCGGGTTGGGAAGGCCAGTTGACCAGTGCGGTGGAGATGCATCTCGATTTCTGCTTCGAGGACCTGGGTGGTAGTGGTGAGGTTGGCGGTGAAGTCACGTGTGCGATTCAGGACGGCTGGACCGAATTCCACTGTGACAACGCGGCGGTCTCCGAACAGTCCGGCGAGGCGCCGCCGCTGGAAGTCGACGGCGAACTCACCCTCGACGAGGGGCTCGACATCGAAGGTGGGTGACGACTGGACGTCGGGCCGCCTTCGGGCGGCCCGACGCTCCGGGACCTCACGGCGCGCACGGCCGTCCTCGGATGCGGTTAGCGTCTGGGCCCCTTGGTCTACCGCTTCCTCTTCAGGCACCTCTTGCTGCGCCTCGACGCCGAGCGTGCGCACCGGTTGGGAACCCGGACGCTCGCGGCGGTCGGCCGGCTGCCCGGGGTGGGGGCGCTGCTACGCCGGCTACTGAGGCCAAGCACCTCGAGCCTAGAGGTCGAGGCGCTCGGCCTCGCGTTCCCCGGTCCGCTCGGGGTCGCCGCCGGTCTCGACAAGGAGGCGGAGTGCTTCGCAGCGCTCGGGGATATCGGCTTTGGCCACGTTGAGGTGGGCACGGTCACCGCACGCGCCCAGCCGGGCAATCCGAAGCCGCGCGTCGGGCGCCTGCCGCGCGACCGCGCGCTCTACAACCGGATGGGGTTTCCGAATCCGGGTGCCGCGGCATTTGCGCGGCGCCTCGCCGAACGGCCTCCGCACGTCATCGTCGGCGTGAACGTCGGCAAGAGCATGGACGTCGATTTGGCGGACGCGCCGGCCGACTACCGTGAGACCGTCCGGCTGCTCGCCCCGTTGGCCGACTACCTGGTGATCAACGTGAGCTCGCCGAACACCCCCGGACTGCGCGCGATGCACGCGGTCGAGCCGCTGCGCGGGCTCGTCGACGCGGTTCGCGAGGAGCTGAGCGCGATCGGCCACGCGCCGCCGCTGCTGGTCAAGATCGCTCCCGACCTTGCCGACGACGAGATCGACGAGATCGCGGACTACGCGGTCGTCGCGCGGCTGGACGGGCTCGTCGCCGTCAACACGACGGTCGACGCTGGCGTCCTCGAGCGCTCAAGCGCCGAGGAGCGCGCCGCCGTCTACGGCGGGATCTCAGGCGCGCCGCTCAAGCGCCGTGCGGTCGAGGTGCTGCGTCGCCTGCGCGCCCGCGCCGGCGATGACCTCGTGCTGATCTCCGTCGGCGGCATCGAGACAGCCGACGACGTCTTGGAGCGGCTCGATGCCGGGGCGACCCTCGTCCAGGCCTACACCGGCTTCGTCTATGGCGGCCCGCTCTGGCCGCGGCGCGTCAACCGCGAGCTTGCGAAGCGTGCGAGCAGCCGCGACTAGGGAACCGGCTCGGGACCGCGTGAGCGGTTCTCGTCCTTGAAGGACTCGAGTGCGGTGTAGACCGCGTCGTCGTACTTCGGGCAGCCGAGCAGCTGGCCCGTGCCGTTCGGCTCCGGGTCGCGGTTCCACGCCGTGGCCGCGACTGCGTAGGTCATGCCGGTCGTGTCCGGCGTGATCACCATCTGGTAGGTGTCCTCGTCGTAGTAGGCCTTGAGGTTGGCGCGCTGGTCGGCGGTCAGTTTCTTCTGGTTGAGCCAGATGATCACCCGGCCGTGCTCAAGCGTATGCACGAGCTCCTTGACGTCCGGCGGGTCCTCGTAGGCGCCGTCCTCGGCGGGAGCTTGGTAGTGGTTGCCTGAGGTCGGCGGCTTCGACGCGTACTTGACCGTCTGGTTGAGGTCCGCGAGATGCTCGCGTCCGGTCGCCTTGAAGCTCTTCAACTCGCAGCCGGCGGCCTTGGCCGCTGCGGCGACGTCGACATCGTCCTGCACCTCGGGCACGCTGCCGCCGTCGGGCAGTACGTCGCCAGAGGCCGAGTTGCTGCCGCCACCGCCACCGGCGAGCAGCACGATGGCGATGATCACCGCGACGACGGCGATCCCGCCGCCAACGCCGTAGCCGATCAGCTGCTTGCGGCGCTGCTCCGCCTTCACGGCGGCTTCGCGCTGCTCGCGCTCCTTGCGCAGCTGCTCCTTTTGCTCCCTCCGACTGGCCATCGCGATCGAAGACTAGTGGGCGGCCGCGGCGCGCGCCACCCGCATCCGTGGCGCCGTCCAGCAGTCGTCGACGAAGTCCGCGATCTCACCGGTCAGGCGCTCCGGCGCCGTGCGCAGCTCGACGATCGAGGAGGCTTCAACGATTCTCGCGTTCGGCATCTCGTGGACGAGCATGTCGGCGTCGGAGAAGGGGTGGATCGGATCGCGGTTGTGGCCGATCACCAGCGTCGGCGGGGCGAGCGTGCGACGGACCTCGGTCGGCGGCGCCACGCGGCCGAAGAACAGGCCCTGGAGCACGGAGGCGGACGGCTTCGGATCCTGGCTCACCCAGTCGAGCATCATCTTGCCGAGCAGCGGCCCCCGCCGCGGGACGAGCCGCGCGATCCGGCTCAGCGGCCGCGTGATCGGCGCCCCGAAGGTCAACGACACCAGCAGCGGCGTGAAGCCGATCGCGCAGCCGAGCAGCGCGTTGTCGAGCACCGGCATCTCGATCAGCAGGCCCTTCACGCGCGACTGGTCGCGTGCCGTCGCCTCGAGCGCGCTGTTGGCTCCGAGCGAAGTGCCGCCGAGCACCGCCTGCTCAATCCCGAGGTGGTCAAGCAGCCCGAGCGTCTGCGCCCCGAAGGTGGTCATCGAGTACTCCCACATCTCCTTGGGACGGTCCGAGTCGCCGTGGCCGAGCAGGTCGAGGCAGAGGACGCGGTGGCCGCGCTCCGCCAGCTCCTCGGCCAGCGGCCGATGCATCTTGCGGTTGAACAGCAGCCCGGGCATCAGCACGATCGGGCGCTCGCCCTTGCCGTACTCGTCGTAGACGAGCCGGTGGCCGTCGTGCTTGAAGCTGCGTGTACGCGATGTCGCCGTTCCCATAGGTATGCATGATTATGTCAGGCGCGACTGTCGCGCTGGTCACTAAGGCTTGGACTTATCTGACCTAGGCAGTTCTCAGGCGT
>CBFGZN010000227.1:0-4106 GCA_965653255.1 uncultured Solirubrobacterales bacterium
GGCGACGCATTTTGCGTCCGCGCGCTGCAGGCGGAGTCGAGCGCGGAGCCCCTGCCGTCGACCGACGCGGAGCGCCCTCCACCGCCAACCCGCGCCAGGCACGGGGCGCAGTCGCCGACAAAGCCGAAGCGTGTGGACCAAAATCGGAGACAGGACCCGCGGGCAGCCACGCCAGAGCCCTAGCCCAACAAACCACCAACAAAAGAAGCGGGGCGGTCCGTAGACCGCCCCGCCCCGATGTCAGCCCCCGTCTGGCCCTCCGGAGACTGAGCCCCGCCTGGCCACATCAAGCGCACGATGTAGCTCGACGGGTGGTTTGGACTCGCAATCGAGAACTTCCCCCGTGACGGGATGGCTAAACACCAACCTGGCGCTATGGAGGAATTGGCGTGTCAAGCCGAGGGCGCTACCGCTTGCGCTACCGCCATAAGCCCGGTCGCCACAGACCGGATGGCCGATCGCGAGCATGTGCGCGCGGATCTGATGCGTGCGCCCGGTCTCGAGCTTCACACGCAGCAGCGAGCGGCCGGGCAGCTCCTCGACGACCTCGAAGTGGGTGATCGCGCTGCGCGGCTTGTCGGTGCGCGTCGACATCACGGTGCGGTTGGCGCGGTCGCGGCCGATCGCGGCGTCGATCGTGCCGGTACGCGAGCCGAGGTGGCCGGCGACGAGCGCCAGGTAGAGGCGCTCGACCTCGCGGCGGCGGATCGCCTCCTGCAGGGTGGCGTGAACCTCCTCCGAGCGCGCGAGCACCAGCAGCCCGGAGGTGTCGCGGTCGAGGCGGTGGACCACCCCGGGGCGGTCGGGGTCCGGGCCACCGGCCAGCTTGCCGGCGAGTTGCTGCACCAGCGTTCCGTCGGACACCCCGGCACCCGGGTGGACGACGATCCCGGCCGGCTTGTCGACGACCAGCAGGTGGTCGTCCTCGAAGACGATCTGCGGCGGCGCGCTCATCCGGTCTCTGGTTGCGCCTCTCCTGGCCGGACCTCTACCACGTAGAGCAGGATCAGCACACCGACGACGATGCAGCTGTCGGCGAGGTTGAACGCCGGCCAGGCGATCGGGTCGATGAAGTCAATCACCGCGCCCTCGCGGATGCGGTCGATCAGGTTGCCGAGCGCTCCGCCGAGCAGCATGCCCGCCGGCAGCCACAGCCACGGCCGGCCGGCGTTGACCGTGAAGTAAGCGATCAGTGCGATCAGCGCACAGCCGATCAGCAGCGGGATGATCGTGTCGTTGCCTTGGAGCGCGCCGAACGCGACGCCGGTGTTGCGCGTGTTGGTGATGTCGAGCCCGAGAAAGACATTGACCGAGTCGCCGCGCTCGACCGCGGCGATCGCGATCTGCTTGCTGAGCTGGTCGAGCCCGAT
Source organism: uncultured Solirubrobacterales bacterium (assembly GCA_965653255.1). Taxonomy (GTDB): domain Bacteria; phylum Actinomycetota; class Thermoleophilia; order Solirubrobacterales; family Thermoleophilaceae; genus JAAYBF01. The sequence goes on from CBFGZN010000227.1 coordinate 1,371, forward strand.
CACGACGGCAACCGCCGCAACCAGTCGCAGCCAGCCGCCGGCACGCGAGTGGGCGGCCATCTCAGCCTCGGATCAGACCAGCGATGATCGGCCCGACGATCAGCAGCAGGATGACGCCGACCGTTGGGCTCAAGTCGAGCGCACCGGGACCGATGCGCACCGGTGGGATCAGACGGCGGAAGATGTTCAGGTACGGATCGGTGACGTCGGTGACGAACGTCAGGAACATGTTGAGCCAGCGGTTGTAGGGCATCCGCGGGATCCAGGACATCAAGATCCGGATGAAGATCAGCACTACATAGACCAGGATCAGCGTGCTGACGTAGTCGGCGACGTCGGCGCGAGTGAGTGCGAGCAGCGTCACGGTCTACTCGCCTCGACCACGAGATCGACCGCGCCGTCGAGCGCGTCGCGCAGGCCGCGCTCCTCGAGCAGCCGCAGCCCCTTCTCGGTCAGGCCGCCAGGAGTCGCCACGCGGCTGCGCAGCTCTTCGGCGTCGAGACCGTTGGCGTCGAGATAGGCGGCGCTGCCGGCCATCGTCTCGACGACGAGGCGCCGTGCCTGGTCGGGGTCGAGACCGTGGCGGGAGCCCGCGTCGGCAAGCGCCTCGACGATCAGCGCCATGAAGGCCGGGCCGCAACTCATCAGCGCGGTCGCCGGCTCTAGCAGCGGCTCCTCGAGCGGGATTACCGCGCCGGCGTGGCCGAACAGCCGCACCAGCTCCTCATGCGGCCCCTCGTCGGCAAGCGTGCCCGGGACGTAACAGAAGACTCCGCGACCGACCTCGACCGGGATGTTCGGGATGAAGCGGTAGACCGGCGTGTCGGGATAGACCGCCTCGAGCCGGCTCAGCGGCGTAGCGGCGACGATCGAAGCGATCGCCTTGGCCGTCCCGGCCACGCCTTCGGCCGCATCGTCGAGGTGCGCCGGCTTGTGGGCGAGCACGACGACGTCGACCCGTTCGGCAAGCTCGTGGGCCGAACCGACCGCCTCGCCGCGGACCGCCGTGGCCAGTGCCTCGGCGCGCTCCTCCTGGACGTCGAACGCCAGCGCCGGCTCGCCGAGCCCACGCGCCAACGCGGTCGCCATGCTGCCCGCCCCTAGGAATCCGATCTTCACCGCGCGCACTCTACGCGGCAGGGGTCAGCTTTGGTTGAAGAAGCCCTTCTCGATCAGTCGAGCCCGCTCCTCGGCGGAGACGTCGACGTTGCGCGGCGTGAGCAGGAAGACCTTGTCGGCGATCCGCTGCATGCCGCCGTCGAGCGCGTAGGTGAGGCCCGAGGAGAAGTCGATCAGCCGCTTCGAGAGGTCCGGGTCGGTCTGTTGCAAGTTGAGGATGACGGGGACGTCGTCCTTGTAGCGGTCGGCGATCTGCTGGGCGTCGTTGAAGTTCTTCGGGATCACCAGGTGGACCTGGAGATCGAGCTCGCGGGCGCCGTTGCCGCCGACCGAACGCAGAACGCGCGTCTCGCGGCCGGACTCCCGCGGCGAGTCGTCGGCGAAGATGTCGTCGAAGTCGTCGCGCCGCTTGCGCTGGAGGCGGCGCACGTTGGGCCGCTCGCGGTAGCGGTCCTCGAGCTCCGCCTCAGGCTCGTGGTCCTGGACGACGTCGTAGCGGGGGTCGTCCTCCTCGGCGAGGCCGAAGTAGACGAGCGTGCGGTGCCATGTATCGCTGAGAGCCATCGCTCGGTGTCTTTTCGAGCAGTCGGCCGAAAACCCTTCGGCCGCCCGAACCCGTGCGTAGACACGTTATCGGGTAGGAACCCACTCTCCAATGGCCGCGAGCACCCATCCAGAGCCGATTCCATTCAGCGTCGAGCGCGACGACGACCTCGTGCTCTCGGGCGAAGCCACCGGTGACGGTCCTCCGATCGTCCTGGCACACGGGCTGACCGCGACGCGGCGCAACGTCGTCCAGGGCTCGCGCCACCTGCTCGGCCGTGGCTGGCGGCTGATCGGCTACGACGCGCGCGGGCACGGGGAGTCCTCCCCCGCCCCCGACCGCGATGCCTACGCCTATCCAGACCTCGCCGGCGATCTCGCGGCGGTGCTCGATACCCACGGAATCGAGCGCGCGACGATCGCCGGCAGCTCGATGGGCGCCGCGACCGCGACACGCTTCGCGCTCGACCAGCCCGAGCGTGTCGCGGCACTCGTGCTGATCACGCCTGCCTACCGCGAGGCCGGACAGCTCGAAGACGGCGCGCTCGCGTACTGGGACCGCCTCGCCGAGACGCTGGAGGCCGGCGACATCGCCGCCTTCGTCGACGCGTCGGGCGCCAACGAGCTCCCGGAGCGCTGGCGCAAGCCGGCCCGTCTCGCGACGCGTCAGCGGCTCGAGCGCCACCACCACCTCGATGCGGTCTCGCGCGCGCTGCGCATAGTCCCCCGGTCGCGGCCTTTCGAGATCTTTGACGAACTGGCCGCAATCGAGGTCCCGGTGCTGGTCGCGGCGACGCGCGACGAGGCCGACCCCAGCCATCCGCTGGCGATCGCCGTGGTGCTGGGGCTGAATTACGGACCGGCGCAGGATCCGCTGGCGATCGCCGAGGAGTATGTCCGGCGGCTACCGCAAGCCGAGCTCGCGGTCGAGGACCCCGGCGAAACGCCACTGGCCTGGCAGGGCGCACGCCTCTCGCGCGCGATCGGCGATTTCCTCGACCGCGTCTAGCTGTAGAGAATCGAGCCGAGGCGGACGATCGTGCTCTGGGCGCGGCAGCGTCAGCCGGAACAGGC
>CBFGZN010000228.1:0-4064 GCA_965653255.1 uncultured Solirubrobacterales bacterium
CAGCGCCAGCGGCTTTCCGGTCAGGGCGGGCGAGCGATTGCGGATGGACTCGAACTACGACGCCCGCCTGCTGCACACGCGCGTGATGGGAATCATGCTCGTCTTCCTGGCCAAGGACCCGGGGGCTACGCCGCCCAGCGGGTGCGTGAAGCCCTCTGACATGCAGGAAACCGGGCCGAGCGAACCCGGGCGCTCCGTCACCCCGCGCTTCACCGTGCCGCTGACGGGGATCGGCCCGAACGGTAAGGCGCGCAAGATCTCCAAGCCACCCGGGAAGCGCGTGCGCGTCAAGAGCGGCGCCCGGATCACGGTCGGTGACCGCTTCTTCTCGCGGCCGAACCTGACCCTGCTGGCAGGCGGCAAGCTGCGCTGGAAGTTCTCCTCAGCCGAGCTGCACAACGTCACCGTCGCCAACGGCCCACGCGGCTTCGCCTCAGACAACCTCGACGGCGGCCGCGCCTACTCGAAGCGACTCGCGAAGCCCGGCACCTACCAGCTCTTCTGCGCCCTCCACCCCGTCTCGATGACGCAGACGGTAAAGGTCGTGAAGAAGAAGCGGCGCTAGCCGCGCCGGGCGCGACTAGTTGTCGCTGCCCATCCTGTCCCAGCAGTAGAGCTCGATCGCCTCAGCGGCGAGCTCCGTCATCCGCTCTTGGGACAGGAACGGCAGGACCGTGTCGATCGCCTGCTCCTCGCTGACGCCGGCGTCGAACGCATCGTCGCCCCGGAACCCAGCCGCGATCTTCAGCGCCTCGCGTCGATGCTCGCCAAGCTGACCGAACGCCTTCAGCAGGAAGTCCTTGTTCGCGATCGGCTGCCCAACCTCGAGCGACGCATGCCAAGCCGCCAGCATCGACAGATCGTCGTCGTCGAGCACCTCAACGGCCTTGGCGTAGTGCACCGCCAGCTCGTCCTCCGGGATCTCGTCGACCCAAGCGCGCACGACCTCGCCCAACAGCTGCCGCCGGGCCTCCCGCCCAACAGCATCCGCGATCACCCGGATCGCCTCTTGTGGCTCGATGAAGCACAGGGACATGTGCGTGAAGGTAGGGATGGGGGTGGACGGAACGGAGGAGCTATGACAAGTCGTACGGTCCTAGCGGGCGTCCGCGGGCGCAGTGGCGTAGGCCTCGACTAGCAAGCCCTTCAGATGCTCCGCCGCGTGCTCGACAGGGGTATTCCTGTTGCGGCTCGCCGTCTCCTCCGCCGGCGCGATGTCGATCAGTCGCAGGTACCAGCGGATGCCCTCGAATACAACCGGCTCGACTGGCAGCGCGATACGGGGGCCACCACGGCGGAACAGGACGACAAACGCCTCCTCGATGCCATAGCCCGCTCCTGACAGCAACGCCGCTGTGTCGACGGTCTGCCGAAATGCCGCTTTCAGAGCCCCGGTGATTTCCGTTCCATCAGCGTACTGCTTGGCCTCGAGTAAAAAGCTCGACCGAGCGTCGAAATCAAGCACATCGGCGCGCGCAGGCCCGAGCGGAACCTCCGGCAGAGGGTTAAGTCCCTGGTCGAACAGGTACAGCGCTAGCTCGTCGCGCAGCGCCCCCTCCCTTCTGCCCTTCGCCTCCGCGGCGATTGAGAAGAGCCGATCGCGGTCATGCCACTCAGCCCGCGCCCTGAAACGGTCGATCGTGGCGAGGCGACTGCGGGTGGTACCGATACGCGCACGCAACTCCACGCCAACGCGCTTGACGGCGACCCGCATGCTCCGGATGAGCGCATGCGCGAACGCGCGGTCGTCGATGTCAGTCACACCGCGAAGAACCTCGTCGATTAGCACCGCTCGCTGCTGTCCCGCCACGTCGACGCGTACGACGAGTGCCGGTTGCGCGCCGGCGTCTCGCGGCCGGCTCGACGCCTGCACCATGGCGACCTGGGCGGCCTCCGACTCACCGCGAGCGATCGACGCAAGACAGCGTAGGCGCAGCAGCGCGACACCGGGATGGATGCGAGTGGCACGCAGCATCTGGCCGTGAACCTGCTTCTGACGAGCCTTGACGCCCTCGAGCATCGTTCGATTCGGATTGATCGCCAGGGCGCCCGCGCTGACGTCCAGCGCATCAATCATCTCGATGAGCTGACCGACCCTGCTCGTGTCGATGACGACCGAGGTCACGTCAAGCGGCACGACGATCGGGTGATGCCGGTCGCCGAGCAGACGCTCGAAGCGCGGTTTCGCCTGTACGAGCCTGCCCATCTGCGGTCCGGTAAGGCCATAGCCCAGGTCCTCCCATACGTGGGCAAGTGTTCGGCTCGGAACCCCGTCGTCACGCTCCGCGTCGCGAAGGCAGCATCCGACATCGTCAGCCTCGTGCTCGAGATCGAACAGGTGCGCAGCAAGCTGCACGTCCCCATCGAGTGCATCAAGGAACGGCGCCACTGAAAGCAAGAACTCTACGCCGGGCAGGTCGTCGAGATGCGCGAGCTGGCGGTCAAGCAGGTCAACAGTGGCGGAAAGGATCGACATGTGAGGACCAAACCACATCGCGGCGGTGCACGTACTCTCTGTCACAGTTTGGGCCGAGGGCGTTGGTAACTTTCTGACGATGCTGGCGAGTCTGGTCCCTGCGCTGCTCGACTTCTCCTGGCCAAATCCAAGCCTGATCGTCGCCGCAGTATCGATCCTCGTCGCCTTGGCAGCCATGCGCTCACCGGGGCGCTTCGTATCCCGAGGGCATCGTCGCGACACCTTGAAGGAGATGCAGAAGGCATACGCCAAGTCGGCGGAGAGCCGGGCGGTCGTGCTGCCAGCGATGCCGGCCTTCTTGGTGGTGGCGCGCGACGAGCTGCAGGCGGCTGTGGAGGCAGATCCCTCGCGACGACCAAGGCTTGCTGCCGAGCTGCGTGGGTGGCCGGATGTGTCCGGGACGGGAGCACATGAGATTGTGGCCAACGAGGCGAAGTTCCGCAGCCTCGTCGGCGCGGTCAAAGCGGTACGGATGTTCACGGAGAAGCCTTCCGACGAGCGCCAGAAGCTGATAAAGGCCGCCCACAAGCTGGTGGGACAGCTCAATGACTTCGGGCAGATGATCGATCTGAGCCTTTACTCACAGAGCGACGCGCTCGGCCAGTTGCACCGCTCGATCGCGCCGACCTGCAAGGCACTCGAGCCGCTGATCTGGGCGGAGAGCACCCGGGGACGCTGGGGCTTTCGCCTGCTGCGACTTCGGCTGCGAGCCGAGCACTTCAACGACATGCGGGTGATCCACAGCACTTCGGCGCTTCGTTGGCAGCGCGCAGACGAGCCCCGGACGGTCGTGTTCCAAGATCCTCTCTACACCGACGACTACGGAACGCACAGGCCTACCGCGCGTCTGGAGGCGATGTCTCGGAGCGAGCGGACGGCGCTGATAGTCGAGCGGATCGGAACTCGATTCGTGCCGCGCTTTGGTGGAAGTCGTCTCCGTCGGCACACTCGCGCTGAGAGCACTCTTGCCGGGTATCTGCGTTACGCACTCGAGCAGGACCTGAATCCACTGGATCTAACCTGGGACATGACGACAATCGTGGCCGGGCTGAACGCCAAGCGACGAGCGAATGGCAACAGGACTGACGCTTCAATCGCCTGAGGAGATCGATCGGCTGCTCGTCGAGGTCATGGGCGTATGGACTAGGCGCGGTCTTCACCCGGATGCGGAGTGCATGACGGTCCTCGCACGCGTTGGAGACTTTGCCGGCTGGAGCTACCGGATCACGCGCGAGCAGGTGCACGGCCTGATCGACTGCTCGAGCCTCGTCTCGCAGAGTACGTGGTTCGGCGCTGCCCTTGGGACCCCGTTCGTAGCTGAGACTCAGCGCGTCGCCCACAGTGCCTCCCGCATCGATCCGGCGGCTGCGGAGGACTGGCTCCCTGGCGACGTGCTCGTGCGTCATCCGTCGAGCGGCGAGGCGCCCGGCGGCAGGCACAACCATGTCGCGCTGTTCGCTGGACGTGACGCTGGCGGTGCACCATGGCTGGTCGAGTCGCTTGAGTCGAGCGGTGTTCGCGCCGCTCAGGTCGACGCCGGTGCTGTTGGCGGCGGGGTGCGCCGTTTTCTGCGCAACCCGGAGGTGGC
>CBFGZN010000229.1:0-4041 GCA_965653255.1 uncultured Solirubrobacterales bacterium
GCTGGAGCCGGTCGAGCTTGACGCGGAGACGCTTGCTCTAGCGCGGCGGCTGGTTCCGGAGCATTTGAGCCCTCAGTAGCCCAGAGCGAACTTGGCGTCCTCGGACATCAGGTCCGGGGTCCAGGCGGGGGTGAAGACGAGCTTCGGGTGGACGTCGGTGATGCCGGGGAGGTCGCCGACGAACTCCTGCATCTGCTCGGTGACCTGGGGACCGATCGGGCAGCCGGGGGTCGTGAGGGTGAAGGTGATGAAGGCCTCGGTGCCCTCGACGGCGATGTCGTAGACCAGGCCGAGCTCGACGAAATCGAGGCCGAGCTCGGGGTCGATCACGTTCTCCAGCGCCTCGCGCACGTCGTCCACGGTTACGTCGATATCGGTCATGGCGGCAATGGTAGTCGCGAGTAGGGTTCGCGCCGATGGTCGCGCTGCTCGTAATCGTCTTCATCCTCGTCCCGATCGCGGAGCTGTACGTGATTCTGCAGGTCGGGGATGCGATCGGGGCGCCGCTGACGATCCTGTTGTTGGTGCTCGATTCGCTGCTCGGGTCGCTGCTGCTGCGCAGCCAGGGACGGTCGGTCTGGCGGCAGTTCAACGAGGTGATGGCGCAGGGCCGGGTCCCCCACCGTGAGCTGTTCGACGGCATCGCGGTGATCTTTGGCGGCGCGTTCCTGATCACGCCGGGATTCCTGACCGACATCATCGGATTGCTGCTGCTGATCCCACCGACGCGGGCGCTGTTGCGACGGTTCGCGACGGGCTGGCTCAGCAAGCGGTTTGGGCTGAGTGCTGTCGTCGGAGCCGCCGGTGTCGCTGGACGGGCGGGGCGCGCGGCACGGACGAGACGGTCGGACAGGGACGACGACGTGGTCGAGGGAACGGCACGTGAACACCCCGACGAGCCGCCACAAGGGAGAATCGGCCCGTGAGCCAGCCGGCGCTGTCGCTGAACTTCTTCTCCCCGGAGCACGGGCTGCACGGCAGCGCGCGCTCGGGGATGACGCTGCTGTTCGAGGGCGCGAGCTCGCAGGCGCTGCCCGACGGGCCGGAGATCGAGGCGGTCGGCGAGGGCTGGCATGCCGGGCTGGAGGGCGCTTTCTCGCTAGATCTGAAGCCGGTCGCGCCCCCGGCTGAGCTCGACGGCGTGACCGTCCGCATCTGCGTGGCGAGCGGCCAGATCGGCACCCAGAAGGTGACCTGCCTCGCGACGCTGTCCGAGACGCACGTCGCGCCGAGTTGGGAGGAGCTCGACGCGCTGCGCACGATCTCGGCGCTGTTCGACGAGGGTCACGCCTTCCTGGCCGTCGGCCGCCGGCCGCGCGGCGCGCTCGGGCACAGTGCGGAGAGCACGGCCGCCTGGCTGCTCAACGACGGCGAGGCGATCGCCGTCGAGGACGCGCGTATCTCGACCGTCTACGACGGCGAGGGACGCCAGCGCAGCGCCGGGCTAGAGCTGTGGCTCCCAGGCGAGGACCTGCCGCTGCGCGGCTCGGGCAGCGTGGTCGCCGGATCGTCGCTGCAGCTCGAGTCGGCCGACGTCCATGCCGCGATCTTCCGCTGGCGGATGGGCGACCGCGAGGGTGCCGGGTCGTACGAGCTGATGACGCGTGCCGCGCCGGACGAGGCGGCGTGAGCGTGCCGAAGGCGATCATCAGCGACTTCGGCGGCGTGCTGACGACCCCGCTCGGCAACGCCTTCGCCGCGTGGTCGCAGGAGAGCGGGGTGCCGCTTGAGGATCTCGGCAAGGCGCTCGTGTCGTCGATGGAGCGCCACGGCGAGCATCCGCTGTTCGTGCTCGAGCGCGGCGAGCTGACCGAGCCGGAGTTCGTGGCTCGGCTCGAGGAGGAGCTCGGCGGCCACAGCCTCGACGGCATGGGCGAGGCGTTCCTGGCCGGCCTCGAGCGCAACCACGAGATGATCGACTACGTCGCCGAGCTGCGCGGGCGCGGGCTGCGGGCGGCGCTGCTGACCAACAACGTCCGCGAGTGGGAGCCGCGCTGGCGGGCGATGCTGCCGGAGATCGACGAGATCTTCGAGGTCGTCGTCGACTCGGCGTTCGTCGGGATGCGCAAGCCGGAGCCCGAGATCTACCACTTGACGGTCGAGCGGCTCGGCGACGGCCTGGCCGCCGAGGACTGTGTCTTCGTCGATGACATCGCGATCAACTGCGATGCGGCGCGCGAGCTGGGCATGACGGCGGTGCTGTTCGAGACGACCGGCCAGGCCCGCTCGGAGATCGAGCGGGCACTGGCCTAGTCGCCGGTCGTCTCCCCTCGCTCAGCGCAGCGAGATCGCGACCTGCTCGAGGCGGTCCATCGCCTCCTGCATGCCGCCCTCCATCCCGGAGTTGATGTGCATGTCGCGCCCCTCTTGGGTCGGGTGCTCGACGAGGACCGTCAGCGTCGTCCGTCCGTCGACCTCGGTGAGCGTGAGGGTGTTCAGCGATGCGTGCTCGTCGGCGTCGGGGATGCCCTCGAAGGCCTCGGTCGAGACCATCCGCTCGTTCGGGACGAGCTCGCGGTACTCGCCGTGGAAGGCGACCTCGAAGCCCTCGTTGGCGACCATCGCGTAGCGCCAACCGCCGCCGACGCGCAGGTCGATCTCGCAGACGGTCATCTCACCGCGCTCGCCGCTCCACCACTGCCTGACCAGCTCGGGAGTGGTCCATGCCTTGTAGACCAGCTCCTTGGGAGCGTCGAACTCCCTGGTGATCAAGATCTGCCTGTCGCCGGGAAGCGTCACCTTCGCCGTGCCGCTACTTGCCATCGGTGCCATGTCCTTCGTCCTTTCGCTTGAGTTTGTCGAGGACGGCGTCCAGCCGGTCGAACCGCTCGGACCATGTGCGCTCGTACTCCTTCACCCAGTCGTGAATGGGCTTGAGCGCGGCGCCGTTGACCCGGTAGAGCCGCTGCCGTCCTTCGTTCCGTACGTCGACCAGCCCCACCTCGCGCAGCACCTTGAGGTGCTTGGAGACCTGGGGCTGGGCCAGGTTGAGCAGGCCGACCAGGTCGTTGACGGGGCGCTCGCCGTCGGCGAGCGCGTCGAGGATCTGCCGCCGCCGTGGCTCCGCCACCGCGTTGAACGCATCCGCCGTCGTCGCTGCTCGTGCCATGTCGAGCATTATATACCAATATAGGAATATTTCAACTGGAGGGCGCTCTGCGGCCGTCTTAGACGAACTGGCGCTAGCGCGGGCATGGGTCGTCGCGTACGCTGAATCGCAGGTGAGGAGTGCCCTGGGGACCCCTACGCGCGTGCTGGCCGCCCTGGCGGCCGGTGTCGCGAGCCTTGCCCTGGCGGCGCCCGCGTCAGCCGAAATCAAGACCGAGACGATCCGCTACGGCCCGATCGAGATCGGCCCGTACCAGGTGCTGCAGGACGACCTGAAGATCGGCATCCCGAAGCCGCGCACCGACGGCTTCATCACGAACATGGAGGTCGACGTCGTCGACCCCGACGGCAGCAAGGTGCCGATCAACCGGGTAATGCTCCACCACATCGTCTTCACCAACCTCGGTTCGGTGGTCGGCGAGAAGCACGACGGGACCTGCAACACCTTCACCGGCTTCGACTACAAGACGAAGATCCCCGCGTTTGGCGAGCGCTTCTACGCCGCCGGCGAGGAGCGGGCGAAGCTGAAGCTGCCGCCCGGCTACGGCTATCCGATGAAGGCAGCCGATCAGTGGGCGATGACGCTGATGCTGATGAACCACCGCAGCAAGACCGACGACGTGTTCATCGAGTACAAGGTGACCTACGACACCGCGCCCCAGACGCCGGTGACGCCCTACTGGCTCGACGTCGAGAACTGTCTCGCCGATCCGGTCTACAGCGTGCCCGGCGGCCGCAAGCCGGGCTCGACGCACACCCGCTCGGCGAACTGGACCGTGCCGTCCTCGGGACGGCTCGTCGCCGGCCTCGGCCACGTCCATGGCGGCGCGAAGGACCTGACGCTGAACCGCGGCAGCTGCGAGCTGTACCGCTCACGACCTACGTGGGGCCTGAAGAGCCACCCCTTCTACAACGTCAAGCCCGTGCTCCACG
>CBFGZN010000230.1:0-4035 GCA_965653255.1 uncultured Solirubrobacterales bacterium
GCAGGCGGCGATAGAGCGCGCCGTCGCCGATCCCGATCCGGTGGCGCGCGAGACCGGCATTGGCGAGCGCGCTCAACGCCAGCGCGACGATCTCCGCCTCACCCTCCGGCCCTGGCACACCAATCAGCTCGATCCCGCACTGCAGGAACTCGCGCTGCTGGCCGGTGCCACGCCCGACGGCGCGGTAGGCGTGCGCGGAGTAGCACAGTCGCAGCTCGCGCTCGGACTCCGGGAAGCGGGTAGCGACGACGCGCGCGATCGGCACCGTCATGTCGGAGCGCAGTGCGAGAACCTTGCCCTGGTCGTCGAACATGCGGAACGCCGTCGGTGGGCTCAGCGCCTCCTGCTCGTACTCGACCATCGGCGTCCAGACCTCGCCGTAGCCGGCGTCGGCGAAGCTCGAGCGCAGGCGCTCGTCGATCGCACGCAGCTCGCGCATCTCGTCGGGCAGCACGTCACGCGTGCCCGCTGGTATCGGGTGGATCACGACCGTCCCCTCCTCGGCGGTGTGACGCGCAGCCTAGACGGGGAGCGGCTCACCCTGCGGGGTGACGCCTCGCGGGGGGACACGCTCGATCCGCGCGCCGAGCGCGCGCAGGCGCTCCTCGATCCGCTCGTAGCCACGGTCGATCTGGCGCACGTTGCCGATTTCCGAGGTTCCGTCGGCACACAGCGCGGCGATGAGCATCGCCATGCCGGCCCGGATGTCCGGGCTCTCCATGCGCTCGCCGTGAAGCCGGCTCGGGCCGCTGACGACCGCGCGGTGCGGGTCGCAGACGATCACCCGAGCGCCCATGGAGACGAGCTTGTCGACGAAGAACAAGCGGTTATCGAACATCTTCTCGTGGATCAGCACCATGCCCTCAGCCTGGGTCGCCATCGCCAGCGCGATCGACGTCAGGTCGGCGGGGAACGCCGGCCACGGCCCGTCCTCGATCTTCGAGACGGCGTCGCCCTCGTCGTCGCGGACGCGCAGCTGCTGGCCGGCTGGGACGAGGACGTCCTCGCCCTCGACGACGATCTCGCAGCCGAGCCGCTCGAAGGCGAGCCGCGTCATGCGCAGGTCGTCGGGCGCCGCGTCCTTGATCCGCAGCTCGCCGCCGGTGCAGGCCGCGAGCGCGATGAAGCTGCCGATCTCGATGTAGTCCGGGCCGATCGTGAAGTCGGCGCCGCCGAGCTCCTCCTGGCCGTGGACGACGATCACGTTTGAGCCGATTCCCTCGACGCGCGCGCCCATCGCCAGCAGCAGCCGCGCCAGGTCCTGGACGTGCGGCTCGGAGGCGGCGTTGTGGATCACCGTCGAGCCGTCGGTCAGCGCAGCGGCCATCAGCGCGTTCTCGGTCGCCATCACCGACGGCTCGTCCATGAAGAAGTCGCAGGCGCAGAGACCGTTCGGGGCTTCGATCTCGTAGGCGCGGCCGGAACGGACGGTCGCGCCGAGCGCGCGGAAGGCGTCGAGGTGCGGGTCGAGCCGGCGGCGGCCGATCACGTCGCCGCCGGGCGGCGGCATCGTCGCTCGGCCGAAGCGCGCGAGCAGCGGTCCGGCGACCAGGAACGAGGCGCGGATCCGCTCGGCGATCGCCGTGTCGACGGTCGTCTCCTGGACGTCAGCGGCGCAAATGGCGATCACGTTGTCGTCGCGCCACTCCGCCTCGGCCCCGAGCTGGCGCAGCAGGTCGATCATCGCCTCAACGTCGCGGATCCGCGGGATGTTGCGCAGCACGACCTCCTCGCGTGTGAGCAGGGTCGCGGCGAGCACCGGCAGCGCGGCGTTCTTGTTCCCGGCAGGCACGAGCGTGCCGGACAGCGGCTGACCGCCTTCGATGATGAATTTCTCCATGCGTGGGTCCGTCCAGCTCGGAAGAGACGACGGCCGTGAGAGGGTAGCGAAGCCCATCTGTCGTGAGGGTTCGTTTCGCCGTGGCGATCCCCTGCCGATGGGCTCAGTCGTGCTTGGAGCGCGTGCTCTCGCCGAGCGGCAGCCCGGCCTCGGCACGGCTTGGGTCGCTCAGATGGCGGACCCGGCGGGCGACGTAGAGCCTGCGCTGGATGTAGAGCGTCAGCGTTCCGGCGATCACGATCCCCGAGAGGTTCAGCAGCAGCTGACCGAGCGCGCCGCCGGCCTCGCTCCACTCTCCGTACGATGCCGCCACGCCGACGTTCGCCGCAGCCGGAATGGTCGTCACCGAGATCAGCACGCCGATCAGTGCGCCCGACTTGGCGCTGGTCAGCGACAGCACGCCGGCGATCCCGGCGATGAACGCGACCACGAACGACAGCTCGTCGGGCTGGGAGATGAAGCGCGTCAGTGGATGGTCGCCGGGTGTGAACTGACCCGACACCTGACCGGAGGCGTTGAGCAGCAGCGTGAAGAGGAACGCCGCGACGATCCCGGCCGGGAACCCGACAGCCAGCGCCACCACGGATTTCCGCGTGAGCTCGCGCTGACGTTGCACGAGACCGACGCAGATCCCGGCCAGCGGCCCGAACTCCGGGCCGACGACCATCGCCCCAACGATCAGGATCGGCTGATCGAGCAGCAGCCCAATCGCCGCGATCAGCATTGCCAAGACCATGAACGCCAGGAAAGTGCCCGACAGCTCGGTGAGCTCCTCGCTGCGGCTGTCTACGTCCTCCCACACGACAGCGTCGCTCGGCAGCCCGGCGGCGTGGCGCTCGGCACGCTGTGACGCGTCGGAGATCTGTGTCTCGATCGAGGAGATCGCGATCGATCCGATCGCCGGGATGTCGAGCTCGCGCAGGTCCTGCACGATGACGCTCGCGTCCTCGCGGGCAACATCTGCAAGCACCACGTCCCCGACCGGCTTCGACGCCGCGCCGGGGAGATGAACCACGTTGGAAACCGACTCCGAGGCACACAAGAGCTCCAGCGCGTGCCGTGCGGCGCCCGGTGGCGCCACGATCCTCAAGTGGACCATCGCGCCACACTAACGGCGTCGCTGCCCCGCTCCGAGCCCGCCGGAGGCCTAAGATTGACCGCCCGTTGCAACAGACGTTGCAGCGTCTTGCGGTCCGTCCGCCGGGCGGCCTAGCTTTACGAACACATGTTCCCCCGCTTCAAACAGCAACTGCTCGCCCGTATCGACCTGGTCGTCGAGCTGGCGACGCTTGGCGAGTATGGAGTCGACGAGTGCGGCAGCCTGATGACTCTGGAGCCCTGCGCCGAGACGGCGACCGTACAGCGCTCGCTCCGCGTCCGTGACCGCTGCGGCGATGCCGCACAGCCGCAGCGTTGCCCTACGGCGTCAGGTTACGGCGCTCCAACTCGCTCCTGAACCACTCGATCGGCTCCGGGTTCTTGCCCGCGGTCGAGCCGTCGAGCTCGACGAAACACAGGAAAAGCCCTCGATCCGGGACGCGCTCGAGCATCGCGCGGAAGGCGCGATCGTCGAACTTGCCCGTCTTGCGCATCTTGCGCCAGATGCCGTACGGACGGTCGTGCAGCTCGATCGTCGCGAGCAGCGCCTCGTCTTCGACGTAGCTCTCGGCGACCCGTCGAGCCCGCGCCGCGTGGTGGTTCGGCCCGTGGTGCGGCAGCCAGTCGCGCACTTTGTACTTGAGCGCGTCGTGGATCAGAGCGATGAAGCGCAGATCTTGGCGACGCTGTCCGCGTTCGCCCCGAGCGTCGATCGTCGCCAGCAGGTCGGCAACGTGGCGGCCCACCGGCCCCTCGGGGTGACCGGCCCGCGGTTCGCCCCATGCCAAGCCACGCAGGATCACCGGATCCGCGGCGAGCCGCCGCTCGAGATCCGTCTCAGGCAGAAATCCCTCGACCAGCTCCGATGCCGGCGCGAGGAGTTGCACGCCGTTCAGCGGACCTCGCCCGCCGTCCAGCCGGCTTCGCCGCGCGTCAGGACTACGAGCACGCGCTTGTCGCCGTGAGCGAGCGCGCGCCCGATCAGCGTCTCGAGGCCGTCGCCGATCCCGGCCGCGGGCTCGTCTACGGCAACCGCGGCTGCCTGCACGACGCCGGCGGCCGCATCCGGCGCCGGTACGGCGTCCGGCGCTGGATCG
>CBFGZN010000231.1:0-4015 GCA_965653255.1 uncultured Solirubrobacterales bacterium
AAGACCAGCAGCATCCGCGTCGAGATCACACGCCGCAAAGGCGAATCGGTGGACGGACGTTGCTCCTGAGTCGATTGCACGATTCCCGGGTACCCCTGATTCAGGAGAACCACGCAAACCGCTTTCTAGAGCCTCGCCGGTCCGCGAGGACACCTTCGGGCTGGCAAACTTACTAATCGTAAGCTATACTTTCGATCATCCGATTGGACCGGAGCGACGATATGAAAGGAACCATCACGGCAGAGCGCACAAGCACCCCAGACATCACTACCGACTCGATTCAGCAGTTCATGAACGAGGCGGCGCGTCATCCCCTGCTCACAGCCGACGAGGAGATCGAGCTCTCCCAGCGCATCGAGCGCGGCGACCTCGCGGCCAAGGAGCGGATGATCAACGCGAACCTCCGTCTCGTCATATCCATCGCACGCAAGTACCAGGGCCAGGGCCTGCCGCTGGGCGACCTGATCCAGGAGGGCATGCTCGGCCTGATCCGCGCGGTCGAGAAGTTCGACTGGCGCAAGGGCTTCAAGTTCTCGACCTACGGCACCCTCTGGATCCGCCAGGCGATCGGCCGCGGTCTCGCCAACTCGAGCCGCACCGTCCGCTTGCCCGTCCACATCGCGAGCCAGGCACGCAAGATCCGCGACGCGGAGCGTGAGCTGGCGGCGAAGCTGGAGCGCGACCCAACCCCGGACGAGCTGTCCGACCTCGTCGGCATGACGCCACGCGAGATCGAGGACATCCGCGCGGCCGACCGGACGCCGACCAGCCTCGACCGCGGCGTTGGCGACTCAGAGGAGACGGCGCTCGGCGACCTGATCGCCGACGACGCGGCGACGCCCGACCAGGAGGTCCAGCAGGAACAGGGCGACAGCACAGTCCGCCAGGTGGTCGGCGGCCTGCCGAGCCCCGAGCGCGACGTGCTCACCCTGCGCTACGGCCTCGGCGGCACCGAGGCTGTCGCCCTCCGCGAGACCGGCCGTCGGCTTGGCATCTCCGCCGAGCGCGTCCGCCAGATCGAGGACCGCGCCCTACGCAAGCTCGCCGACGACGGCGAGCTGGCGGCCCTCCGCGACGCCGCGTAAGCGACGCCGCTAGCGCTTCTTGCGCTTCTTCGGCTTGGGGCCGAGCGTGACGGCAACCTTCTTGCCAGCGTCATGCTCGGTCCCGGCCTTCGGCTTCGACGACTTGACGATCAACGCCGGCAGCCGCTTCTGACCCGGCTTCTTCTTCGGCTTGGTGACCTTGCCGGGCACACAGTTCGCCTTCTTCAAAGCCGTCTTGGCCTTGCTCAGCGACAGCCGCTTGAGCTTCGGCACCTTGCAGCGCGTGGGCGGCAGGGTGATAGTCCGGCCGCCATCGACGGTCACGGGCTGCTGCCCCGTGCCCGGATCCGTCGGCGGCTGCTCCGGCGACCCGCAGGTCGGCGGAGTAAGCGGCGCCAGCGGATCGCCCATCAGCACGTCCATCGACCGGTCCACGTTCAGGCGACCTCCAGTGACGGTGCGGCGGTTGTCGAGGTCGGTGACCGGATCGCAGAGCGACGGGCGGTTCGGAACCGCTCCCTCCAGCAGCGCCTCGCGTAGCTCCGGAACGGTGGCCGACGGATCGAGCGATGCGAGCAGACCAGCGGCGCCGGCAACGTGCGGGGCCGCCATCGACGTGCCCTGCAGGTAGGCATAGGAAGCGGTGCTCGAAGTCGCCGGCTCGAAACACCTGACCTCGAGATCGTCGAGCCACGCGCCCTCCGACACGCTGGGCGTGGAGTCGGCGATGTAGCGGAAGCGGAGCTTGACCGTCGTGCCTCCCAGCCCGCTGATCGGCTGGGTCTGGAAAGAGATCAGCGAGCTACCGACGGTGCTGGTCGGCGAGCTCGTGAAGACGGCGCTGTCGTTACTGAGCACCGCGTACTGGAAGCTGCCGCCGCCGAGCGCCAAGAACCGTTGGCCACTGAGCCGGCACGATCCCCAGCCGGCGGGAACTGTGAACCCGGTCGTGAGCGTCGACTGATAGGTCGCGCTGGCCGCCGGCGCCCCGCCAGGCGAGTCCGTCATGCCGAACGATGTCAGCGGACCGTCGTCGTCCCGGCCGAAGCCGTTGGCCGCCGTCGCCGACCACTTGGTGGCGAAGTCGCTCGCCGTGAAGCTCTCCGAGTATCGGCTGGTGATCGCCTGGTAGGCGCTCAGGGTCTCAGTGCCGGGGGCGGCAAGATCAACCGAGCTGGCGCCGTAATCCGAGAAGTCGGCGATCTCGTCTGCCTGATCGCTGGCCGCGACGCAGACGATGTTGTCGATCCGGCCGGCCACGACGCTGTCGGTCGCCGGGTTGTAGTCGCAGGGATAGTGGTGGCCGTCCGGCGGATCGCCACCGCCGTCGTTGTCGGCGCCGTCATTGCCCGCGGAGATCACGTAGAGCGTAGCCGGGTGACGCGCGAACGCGTCGACCACGAGCTGGCTGGGCGAGCCGGCACGGCCGAGCGAGAGGTTCGCCACGTCGGCGCCGTTGTTGCCCGCGTAGTCGATCGCCTGGATGACGGCGGAATCGGGACAGGAGGACTTCGGCGGGTTGGTCTCGGAGGCGTCGTTCGCGCAGACGCGCAGCGGCATGATCCGCACGTTCTGGGCCACCCCGGTGATCCCCGCGCCGTCGTCGCCCTCCGCGCCGACCGTGCCCGCGACGTGGACACCGTGACCACCGGTGATCAGATCCGTGTCGGACGGGTCGTTGTCGCTAACTGGAGTGTCCGAGTCCTGACCGACGAAGTCGAAGCCGCGCGTGTCGTCGACGCGGCCGTTGCCGTCGTCGTCGGTCGAGTTCCCGGCGATCTCATCCGAGTTGCTCCACGCGACGCCGCTGAGGTCCGGATGGTTGAAGCGGTAGCCGGAGTCGATCACCGCCACTACGACCGACGGGATGCCGACCGTGCGGTCCCAGGCGTCCACCGCGGCGATGTCCGCGCCGGCCACCGGCCCGGGGAAGTCCTCGATCCCGAAGGCGCCACCAAGGTTCTGCAGTCCCCAGAGCTCGTCGAAGAACTCATCGTCGGGTACCGCCTGCGGGGAGTTCTGGCGGTCTGGCTCGGCAACAAGCACTGCGTCATCGCCGCGCAGCGAAGCGACGGCCTCGCCAACCGACTGGCCGGACTCCGGCTCGAGCAGCTGCAGCAACGGACGGCCGAGCGTCTGGTCGAAGGTGACCTCGGCGTCCGCGTGTGCAGCGATCCGGTCGGCGCGATCGCTGTCCGGCGCCCACTGGACGATCACACCGGCGCTCGCGTTGGCGGCGCCGAGCAGCAGCGCGGCGCCAAGCACCGTCAGCACAGCCAGAAGGCGAGTCACCGCGTCAACCTAACGCCGACCGGTCGATCGCGCCAACGAACCGGTCTGACCGGTCGTTCAGGCCTCGACGGCCAGGAATGCTTCGCAGCGCGCGATCTCGCGGCGCAGGCGGTTCTGCTCCTCGCTGCCCTCCTCGGCATCGGCGAGACCGTTCTTGGCCTCGTCGAGCCGCGCCTCGAGTGCGCCGCGGTCGAGGTCCTCGGGCTTGATCGCGTCCTCGACGATCAGCAGCGCCGAGTTGTCGACGACCTGGAGGTACCCCTCGCCCTGCGCGAAGCGGACGGAGTCGGCATTCGGTGCGTTCTCCGAGCCGCTCTCGTAGAGCTTGAGCTCGGTCGGCTCGAGCATCGCCATTAGCGGCGCGTGGTTGGCGAGGATGCCGACCGATCCGAGCGTGGTCCGAGTCGAGATCATCTCGACCTCGCCCTCCCAGGCCTTGCCCTCAGGGGTCAAGACCTCAACGGGGAACGTCGTGCGGGCCATGTGCCCTTAGCCGTCCTTCTTGGCGGCCTCGAGCACGTCCTCGATCGTGCCCTTGAGCAGGAACGCGCGCTCCGGGACGTCGTCGTGCTGGCCGTCGACGATCTCGCTTCGGCGTGTGTGTTCCTCATGGCGAACTACGATGGTGAAACACACATCAATGTCGGCACCGGCGAAGACCTCAGCATTTACGAGCT
>CBFGZN010000232.1:0-4004 GCA_965653255.1 uncultured Solirubrobacterales bacterium
CTCTTGCCCTTCAGCGAGACGACCTTCGACTCGCCGTCGACCGTGATCCGCAAGCGCCCACCGTTCGGGAGCTCGCGGGTGACGATCGTCGCGCCGCTGCCGGTGAAGCGCAGCGAGGCGCTAGCACCGGTGCGTGTGGTGCGGCTCGTCGACAGCTGCCAGGCGCCCTGACGGCTCAGCACCTTCCAGCCGCGCTTGGAGAAGCGGACGCGGTCGCTGAGGTTGTCGACTGGGACGATCGTCGTCGCGAGCGCCGCGACGCTGGCGTTGTTCGCACGGTCGTAGGCACGGACGCGCAGCTCGTACGCAACGCCGTCGGCGCCGTTGAGGCGACCGCTGGTCTTCGCCGTGTCGGTGCGCAGCAGCCGCCACGCGGAGTCGGGCTTGCCGGCGCGGCGCACCTCGATGCGGTAGCGCTTGACGCCGCTGCCCCCGGTGTCGTCACCCTGCCAACTGAGCGGGATGCGGTTGCCGAAGCGGGCGAGGTCGCTCGCGAGCTCGGGCGCGTCGAGACGGATCGCCGGTGCGGTCTTGTCGCCGAAGGTGCACTCCTCGGCGCCGGGCGGGTCGACGCAGATCGTCAGCGCGCGCGACCGTACGTACTGCTGGTGCTCGGCCTTCAGCCGGTAGATCCCCGGCTCGTCGAAGGTGAGCTGTGCGGTTCCGTCGGCGGCGGTCGTCTGCGAACCGATCGTCGCGCCGGCGACCGCCGGCGCGCCGCGCCACGAGCCACATGGCAAGTCCCGCGAGCGCGGTGAGGCCGCGCCGGCGACCGGCGTCGCGCTGCGTGCCTTGGTCACCTGCACGCCGGCCGGAACGCCCGGCTGGGTGGCACCGTCGCCGGTCAGGAACAGCACGCCCTGCTGGCGGTTGAACGCGTCATAGGCCCACAGCACCTCGTCGCCCGCGTTGATCCGGAACTGGCAGCCGCCGACCTCGGCGTACTCCTCGTTGATGAAGAGGCCCCAGAACTGGAAGGTGGTCAGGTTGGCCGAGTCTGGGCCGATGCGGTCGACGCTGAAGTCGCTGAACCCGCCGAAGTAGGCGCCGTCCCAGCCGAAACCCCCCTTTGCGTTGGCGTCGTCGAGCGCGGTCGTCGGTGTCGGCCCGGGTGACGGGTTCGCGCCGCCGTTGGTGCCGTCGCAGGTGTGGGTGCCGCCGGTGGGTGTGGTGATGCTCTTGCCGTCGGTGGTCACCGGTCCGTCGAAGATCGTCGAGTTGATCCCCTCGATTCGGACGTGGACGGCGGTCGGGGCCGCGGAGGCCACGGCTGGGAGAGACAGAGCGAGCGCAAGTGCGCAAGCGGGCAGTAGAGAACGTCTGATGGTCATAGAAGAGCCACCCCTTTCCCGAGGGCTTGGGCTTGGGGGTCGGAGGTAGGTCTCCTGGCTTCCGGGATCCGAGCTCTCACGCCTTCCCGAACGGCCGACGGCCGTTCAGTGGCTGCGCCTCGCGCTTGCGAGAGCCTTCCCCGGTAACAGTGGCGGGTCCGCGCCGGTCTTTCACCGGCTTCCCTTGACCACCGACCCTTTGTCGGGGCGAACCGTACTACCTCACCGGGGGCTCACGCCCCCGGACCCCCGTGGCACCTGGCCGGTGTACGCTGGATCGTGAAAAAGCGGCCTGGTGGCTAGGGAAGTCCGGTGCGAATCCGGCGCGGTCCCGCCACTGTGACCGGGCGAAGAAGGCGTCGCATGGCACGCATAGGGCGTGCCGGCCACTGGGAAGCCCACGGCAACCTGGGAAGGCGCGGCGATCGGAGCCCGCGAGCCAGGAGACCTGCCCCGGCCGAGATCGAAGCGCAACCCTCGAGGAAAGGGCGATCCATGAAGGCTCAGCTGTCGAGTGCCGCACTGGTGCTGGCGGGCGCGGTCGTGCTCGCTGCGAGTGCGCACGGCTCCACGAATACGAAGGTCTCGGCGGCGGCAAAGGGCGCTCCGCTGATCGACCAGATGGTCGTCTTCCGCAGCGGGAAGGTGGTCGAAGGGCGCGCTCGGGCCGAGCGGACGACTGTGAAGATCGGCAAGCGGAGTTGTGGCGTCGCGGCCGCGACTCCGCTCGCCGCGCTGCTGCGTTCCAAGCCCGGCCCGATCGGCTTCCACGACTACGGCGACTGCTCGCGGCGTCCGGCTGACAGCGCCGGCCTGTTCGTCAAGGCGATGCGCGGCGAGCGCAACCGCGCCCAGGACGGCTGGGTCTACAAGGTCGGGCGCAAGCTGGCGACCGCCGGCGCGGCGGACCCCGCCGGCCCCTTCGGCAACGGGCGGCTGCGCGCCGGCGACGACGTCGTCTGGTTCTACTGCCGTCAGTTCGCGACCGGAACCTGTCAGCGGACGCTGGAGGCGACGACCGAGTTCGACGCCGGCCGCGTGACCGTCACGGTGCGCGGCTACGACGATGCGGGCGAGGCGACCGAGATCGCCGGCGCGACGGTGCACGCTGGACGCAAGACGGCGACGACCGACGGCGAGGGGCGCGCGACGCTGACCCTCGGACGCGGCCGCCACGAGATCTACGCGACCAAGAAGGGCACGATCCGCTCGTTCGACGAGAAGTTGACGATCAAGTGATCGCGCGCCGCTCCCTGTCCACCTGCCTGGCTGTCGCGGCGCTCGTCGCGCTGTCCGGCTGCGGGCTGGGCGCGGGAGCGGAGCGGTCGGGCGCCGGCGTCGATCTGCGCGTCACGCGCGACTTCGGCCACCAAGTCCTCCTGGATAAGGACGGCCTACGGATTCGCGACGTCGAGACGCGTTTCGGCGGCGGCTTCGTCCAGTCGATCGACGGGCTCTCCGGCCGCGGCCCCGACGAGACCGACGATTGGTTCTTCTATGTCAACGGCATCGAGGCGAAGGAGGGCGCCGCCGACTACGAGATCTCACCCGGCGACGTCATCCAGTGGGATCGCCACGACTGGAGCGAGACGGCCAACGTGCCGGCGATCGTCGGTGGCTTCCCACAGCCGTTCCTCGACGGTCTCGGCGGCAAGCGCTTCCCGGTTCGCGTCGAGTGCCAGGACTCCGAGTCGGCGCCCTGCGAGCAGGTCAAGCAGACACTGCGCGATGCGGACGTTCCGGCCAACGGCGCCTCGCTCGGTGCTCCCGGCAACCAGAACGTCGCGCGTGTCGTGGTTGCCGACTGGGCGACCGCGCGCCAACAGCCCACGGCGCGGTTGATCGAGCTCGGTCCGCGGCGCAGCGGGGTGTTCGCGCGCTTCACGGATGGTGGCGACAGGCTCGAGTTGCTCGCTGAGGACGGTCAGCCGGTCCGCACGGTCGGAGCTGGCGCCGGTCTGATCGCGGCACTGCGGCCGAACGACCGTGAGCTGCTCTGGGTCGTGACCGGTGTTGACGAGGCTGGGGTAGAAGCCGCGGCGGCGGCGTTCGGCGTGCGCGATCTGCGTGACGCCTTCGCGGTCGCGCCCGTCGGCGGCAAGGTGTTGAAGCTGCCGTTGGGGAGCGCTCGGTGAAGTCGGCGGACCGCGGCGCTGCGCGGCGCGAGCTGCCGATTCCCGCCTACCGGCCGGGGGCGAGCCCGTTGCACCGAGCGCGGGCGGGAGCGACGGCAGCGCTGTGCCTGGCGCTCGCGCTGGTCTGCATGCTGTTCGACGATCCGATCGTGCTCGCAACGGTGATCGCGGCCGTCGTCGCTGCTGGCGTGACGGCCGGGGTGGGGCAGGAGATCAAGCGCGCGGCACTGCTGTCGCTGCCGCTCGTGCTGCTGATCGCCGTGATCAATCCGCTCGTCTACCGCGAGGGCGACACGCTGCTGCTGCGTGGTGGCGAGATCCTCGGCCGGCGGATGGACATCACGCTCGAGGCTTTGATCGCCGGTGGGCTCGCTGGCCTGCGGGTCGCGGCGATCGTGATGGCGTTCGGGCTCTTCTCGGCCTGTGTCGATCCCGACGAGCTGTTGCGGATGTTCCGCCGCTTCTCCTACCGCTCGGCATTGACCGGCGCGCTGGCAACACGTCTGTTGCCGGTGCTCGCACGCGCCGCGCTGCGGAT
>CBFGZN010000233.1:0-3999 GCA_965653255.1 uncultured Solirubrobacterales bacterium
CCGATGCCGTAGACGTTGACGACGGCGCCGTCGTGGTCGACAGCCACCGGCATCGTCCAGCCGCGGCGGGTGACGATCTGCTCGACCTCGTCGCGCTCGTCGCCGCTGACGACGGCGGCGAACTCGACCTGCGGGAACTCGTCGCGCATCCGCTCGACGCGGTCGACCTGCGGCTCGCAGTCGGCGCCGCGGGTGACGAGGAAGGTCAGCACGAGCGGCTTGCGGCGCAGCTCGCAGACGTTGACGACCTCCTCGCTGATCAGCTCACAAGCCGGCACCTTCCCAGCCATGTCATTGCCGCCGCGGCGCTGGCGAACGTTCGCATCGTCGTCATTGGAGGCGTTGCCGGTCGCCGACGGGGCGGCGAAGTCGGGCAGCTGCGAGCCGATCGCCGGACCGCGCAGCCCCTCGCCCTTGTTCGGCAGCGAAGTTGTCACCGCGAAGACCCCGATCGCCATCAACATCAGGATCCCGACTACCCAGGCGTAGCGGTTGCCGGGGCGTGGCACCTCCGGCCGCCGGCGCGGGTCGTCAGGCTCGGGGTTGATCCGGTCCTGCTCCTCGAATCGCTCCGCCGCGCTGCGGCGGTCGGGCGCCCCGAGATCGTCGAAGCGATCGTCAGACATTGCTACCCCGCCGCGAGGCCCAGACGAGGGCGGCCGGGAGCACGAGCATCACGCCGAGCAGTGAGACGGTCAGATCCACGACCGTGAGGATCCCGAAATCGCGCAGCATCCGGATGTCCGAGGCTGCGAGCACGGCGAATCCGGCGATCGCCGTGACGCCCGACGCCATCACCGCGGCGCCGGTGGAGGAGTAGGTCGTCTCGAGCGCGCGACCGGCCGAGGCCCCGGCTGCGCGCTCCTGTCGGTAGCGGGCCGACAGCAGCACGCTGAACTCGGTCGAGATCGCAATCACCAACGCGCCGAGCGTCACCGACATCGGGTTCAGCTCGACCTCGAACGGGCCGGGCAGCAGGCCGAGCAGGAACATGATCCCGCCCGACCAGCCGGTCGCGAGCGCGATCGGGATCAGTGGAATCGCCGCCTCGCGGAAGCTGCGCCGTACGACGAGCAGGACGAGGAAGACCGCTAGCAGCGCAGCGATCAGCGTCAGCGCCCGCCGCAGCGGCGACGAGAGCTTGTCGTTGGCGTCGGCAGCCAGCACCGGCAGCCCGACGACGGCGGCCTCCACGCCCTCTGGCGGATCGAGCTGCCGCTCGATCCGCTCGACGACCTCCTGCTGACGCTCGAGCGACTGCAGCCGGATGCCGAAGGCGAGGTTGGCCGTCCTGCGATCGGCGGTCAGCAGGCCTTGCGAGAGGTACGGCGGAATCGTGTTGAGCAGCGCCTCGACCCGCTTCTGGTCACCGGAGCCGACCGCCGCGAGCAGGTCCGGCAGCGACAGCGCGGGACAGAGCTCGGGGGGATCCTTCTCCTGTGTGCAGCGCTCGCCGGCGCGGTAGCCGGCATCGTCGAGCACGCGCTGCTGGAAGTCCGACATCCAGGCGAGCACCTTGGGGTCGGTGACGTCGTCGGCACGGACCGTCACGTCGATCTCGCCCGAGACCCCGGTCTTGTCCTGCAGTTCGTTGATGTCCTGGAGCGCCTGGAGGTCGCCGGGCACCAGCTCGCGAACGTCGGAGACGACGGTCGACTGGGTGTCGGCGGCCGAGGACCGCCAGCGCAAGCGCAATCGCGAGCACGCGCCGGGGACGCACGATCGAGTGCGCCAGCGCCCGCTCGCCGCGCTCGAGCGTCCATAGCCGGAGCTCGCGCCAACGCCGCGCGACCGCAGTCCCGGCACCCGATCCGGCGATCCGTGCGCCGAGGTCGCTAGCCCGCGCGCGCATACGCGGCAACGGCGGCGGCACGCCCTCCGGTCGCGGCCGCGGATCGCCGAAGCGCACCAACGCCGCGAAGCCGGCCAGTAGCGCGCAGGCGAGCGCGATCGCGATGCCCACGACCAGCAGCGCACCGAACCCCCGCACCATCGGAACCGGCGACGTCAGCAGCACCAGGAAGCCGACGGCCGTGGCGATTCCCGCGCTGACGATCGTCGGTCCGCCGGCGGCGGCCGCCATCGGCGCCGCCTCGGCGGGTGGCGCCCCGGTCCGCGCGCGCGCCTCGTCGTAGCGCGCCTGGAACTGGATCGAGTAGTCGACCGCGAGCCCGATCAGCACCGGCAGCACAGCGATCGACGCCATCGTCAGGTCGCCGCCGACGAGTGCCAGCACGCCGAAGGTGATCGCCGACGCCGCCAGTGCGAGCGCCAGCGGCAGTAGGCGCAAGCGGGTGCGGAAGACGACCGCGAGCGTCGCCGCCATGATCAGGATCGCCGCCGCGAGCAGCCAAGGAATTGCATCGCGAACGGCGTCGCCGAGCCCGTCGACGACGACCGGCACGCCAGTCACCACATAGCGGCCGCCCTGCTCGAGCTGGAGCTGCGGCTCGGCGACGGCCTCGCGGACGAGGTCGACCGTGCGGCTGCGCTCGGCGTCGGTCAGATCGGGCCGCAGCCGCATCTGGATCAGCGCGGCGTCGTCGCTCGGGAAGAGGTAGGAGAACTGGGGCTTCGGGGTCTTGCCGTCGTTGCCGAACACGAGCGCCGACACGAACCCCGGGCTGTCGACCGACGGGATGTCGGTGATGCCGTAGCGCAGCGCGAGCGACAGCAGCTGGCGCTTGACCTTCTCGGCCGCCTTCGGCCCGCCGTCCCTGGCTCCGGCGAGCAGGCCGGTCAGGCCCTGGCCGATCGCCTGAACCGAGGTGTTGACGAACGTTCCGGGGCCGAGCACGACCTTCGCCGGCTTGTACGCCGCGAGCTCGCGACACGGCGGCGGCAGGGCGCGCAGGCCGTCCTTGGGCACGTTGCCGGACAGGCAGCCCTCGAGCTGGATCAGCTTCTGCAGATCTGAGGTCAGCAGCGTCCGCTGGAGGTCGCCCTCGACGAGCACGACGATCGCGTCGTCGCCGAAGTCCTGCTTGAAGCGCTCGGTCTGGGTGAAGGTGTCGGACCCCTGCGAGACCAGCGAGTCGGTCCCGGTGCTCGGCTCGAGCCGCAGTGCCAGCAGGGCGCCGGCAACTGCGATCACCGCGACCGCTACCAGTGGGACCAGCGGGCGACGCGCGACGGCCCCCACGATCCGCTCGAAGATCTCGCCCGACCGCACGGGCTCAGCTTAGGCTAGGGAGCAGGTATCGGTTGCAGGTTGGGGTACCTGCCGCTCTGCCCGACGAAACGGCCAAGTGGCGCCTGCTCGCGACACGGCGGTGCCGGCACGGCGCCGGTGGTGCTGCCGGCGAAGGCGAACTGCTCGAGCAGCGCGCGCAGCTCGGCGGGTAGCAGCGGACCGACTGGGCCGAGGACGCTCGCCGGTCCCGCGATCTCGCAGAGGTAGCGGCCAAAGACCGGCAGCCCGCCGCGCAGCTGGCCGGAGCCGCCGGGCTCGACGTAAGGGTTCGAGCGGTTGCTCGGCAGGCGGCGCGGGTAGGCAGCGAGGTTCTCCGGGTTGAGCGGGTTGGTCGTGCGCAGGTAGTGCAGTGGCCGCGAGCTGCCGGGCGGCCGGTCGGTCACCTGGGTCGCGGCGGCGTCGAGTGCGAAGAAGGCCGCGATCTCACGCTTGTAGAGGCCGAGGTAGCTGAATACCGGCTGCAGGTTGCGCAGGAACGGCTCGAGCCTGGCGAGCAGCGGCTTGGTGTCGTTGAGCGAGCGCTCGAGCGCCGGCAGGCCGGTGCGCGAGACCTTGATCAGCGGATTGAGGTCCTTGAACAGCCCGCGCAGGTCTGGGGCCAGCCCCTTGAGGCTGATCAGCGTCGGTGACAGCTCGCGCGCCGCGGGCCGCAGCTGGGTCACGAGCGGATTGGTCAGCTCGGCGAACCGCGACAGGCGGACCGTCGTCGTGCGCGTCTCGCGCACGAAGGTCGGCAGCGCGACGAACGCGGCAGCGAGGTCCTGGTTGCGTGCGGCGGTCGTCTCGAAGACCCGGTTCGAGTTGTC
>CBFGZN010000234.1:0-3988 GCA_965653255.1 uncultured Solirubrobacterales bacterium
CGCGTGGTCGGCAGCGGACCGAGGCCGGCGTTCTTGGGGTTGCAGAAGCGGTCCTTGATGTTGCGCTTGTTGGGGTTCTTGATCCTGAGGCCGCCGCGGCCGTTCTCGGCGGTGTTGACGACGTAGCGCTTGCCGCCGAGCTTGCGCGCGATCGCGTTGCCGTAGGCGATCTGCTCGTGGGTGTAGTTGAAGTGGGTCGTGTTGAGCGCAAAGCCGCGGATGTAGCGCACGCCCGCCCGGCGCAACAGGCCCGCGGCGTGGCGGCGCGCGAGCCAACGCGAAGAGCCGATGTCGATGTAGGTCGCGAGGTTGGGGATGCCGCCGAGACGCCTGTTGACCGCCCGCATCAGGGCTAGGCGCTGCTTGGCCGCGCTGCGGCTGAGGCACTTCGAGACGACCGGCAGTCCGTCGGGCTCGACGACCACGGTCGCGCGGTGGTCGATCGGCCCGAGCGCCGAGATGAACTTCTCGAGCCAGGGCAGGTAACTGCCGTTGTCGGGCCGGTTCCAGTCGCCACCGCCGTCATAGGAGCGGTCGCAGCCGTCGTGCTCGAGCTGGCGGATCGCGAAGACCGGGTAGTTGCCGACGTAGGGATCGCCGGCGCCGCCACGGCCCGAGTAGTGGGTCTGGCAGTTGGGCCCGCCCCACTCACTGGCAAGCATGTTCGACACGTACTGGCCGACGATCCGCGCCGGCTCATTACGAACGCTCTTGCCTGCGAGCCACTTCGCCTGCGGCACGTGGGCGATCCGTTCAAGCAGCGTCGCGTCGTTCGAGCGCCCGTCGCGCTGAGCCTTCCAAAGATCCGGCCAGACCGAGTAGGGCGCCACGCCTCGCATGTGCCCGGTCGTGCAGTCGATCCACTGCCGCTGACCGACCTGCGGCGCATCGGGAGCAGCGCCCGCCGCCGCGGGGAGGGTGACGGCGACGAGCGCTGTCGAGAAGAGGATGGATACGAGGGTCGTGATGCGGCGCATACGACTCGGAGTACCCGTCCCAAGCTTTGGAAACGCCCGTGGTGCCCGAGCTCATGGACTTAGCGGCGAAGACAGTCGAAATCTTGTGCGGGCTTCGATCCGTCCGTCGGCAAACTTTAGATCTGTCGGGGCATTTACTTCAGATTTGTCCGGCCTCAATCAAGATCTAGATGCGAAAGACCGGCACGAGTCGCTTCTCGTGCTCGGCGTCGATGCGGGCGACGACCTCGACGTGCTGCTCGAGGCCGGAGCCGCGCAGCTTGGTCGCGAGCAGCTCGTCGACCTGGAAGATCCCGGCCGAGTTGTTCATCGCGATCTCGATCGTCACGGCGCGCTCGTCGCCGGCCTTGATCTCGACGCTGTCGATCGCCGCGGCGGACAGCGAGTGGATGTTCGGGCGACGGTTCTCGAACGGGACGCGCGAACGGCCCTGGGCGAGGTCGAGTGCGTCGGCGACGCGCACGATCCCGGCCTCGATCGTGATCGGGTCGCCGCGGCGGCGGTGGCCGATGATCGCGTGCAGCGCCTCGGCGACGATCACGGTCCGCTCCGGCTCGGCGTAGATGTCGGCGAGCAGTCGCGGCAGCAGCTCGGCGGCGAGGAAGAGGCTGTAGGACTCGTGGTCGGTGCGGTGGATCGACATGCCGCTGTCGTGGAACAGGCAGGCGGCGGCGATCACGACCTCGGCGTCACGCTCGCGCATCAGGTGATCGGTGATCATCGCCGGCTCGACGCCGCGCTTGGCGAGCAGCCGGAACAGCCGCAGCGCGACGTTGAGCACCACCTGGATGTGGACCCACGAGTGGTCGGACATCCCGAGCCGATCGGCGAACACCTGCTGCATGTGCCAGATGCCCTTGACGCGGTCGTCGCCGTTGGCGGCGTCGAGCAGCGCCTCGAGCTTGCGGTTGCCGCGGCTCGGAGCGTGGACGGCGACGTCGGCGATCGCGTCGCGCGGGGTTCGGGGTCCGCTTGGAGGGGTGATCTCCGCTTCGCTCATCGAGAGCCAACATAGCCCTGGCTGCGGACTACGCTAAGCGCGCGATGAAGGGCTACCGGGTCACGGCGCGCAAGGGGCCGAAGGTCGAGCGCGAGCGCTTCGACGACGTCGGCCAGGCGCTGGCCGCCGTCGACCGCCACGCCGAGGAGCTCGAGCGGACGGCGCATTCGCGCGCGACCGGAGGGCGGATCATTCGGCGCTTCGAGCCGGTCCAGCAGGTCGTCGGGCGTGTCGAGCTCCGCGGTCCGGACGGGCTGCGCGGTGGGATCGACGTGCGCGGCGACGGGTCGGCCGAGGCCTACACCGGCCGATTCCGGCGCGAGCTGGTCGAGCAGCGCGACGGCGAGTCCCCCGCCGCCGCGCTGCGCCGCGTGCTGACACCATGAGGGCGCGATGAGCAACCCGGTCTGGCGAGTTCCCCTCCCACCGGCGGCCAAGCCGCCACTGCGCGTGTTCGTCAACGCGGTACCGCAGGAGGAGGGACGCGACTACGAGCTCGGCGACAGCGAGCTGCTGTTCTCGCGCTCGCTGGTCAAGGAGAAGGTGGGCTTCCTGCGCTGGACCGCGATGTTCCTCGCGCTATTCGGCAGCTACGGCCGCAACGACTCGGTCGACGTCGAGTACACGGCCGGCGGCCAGAAACACGTGGCGACGAACCTCGAGTTCATCCCGCCGCCGGGCCGTTCGATCCACGACGGCTGACCGTCCGCGCTAGAAGGCGATCGAGGGCGACCCTTCGAGGGGGCCGCTCTCCAGTCCGGTCAACCGGCAGCTGGCGATCCTTCCCAGCGACCCCTCGACCTCGAGCCCCACGTGGCCGTGCGCGATGTCCGTGCCACCGTCGGTATCGGTGAACGGCCACTTCAGCTTGCGTCGGAGGAGCGCCCCACCGTCGGCGTCCATGCAGACAAAGCTGACCCCGCCTGGACCAACCGGGATTGCGGCGGCGTCGCCCACCGGATCGTCGACGTAGATCGTCAGCGAGCCGCCGCTGGCCTCGACGCGCAGCTCCGGAGCCGGCGGTTCGTCACCGGCGGCGCTACAACCGCCGCAGGCGATCCCGAGAATCGCCAGCGCCGCGATACGCGGCCAGACCGCCGCCAGGAAACTTCCGCCCACCCCAGGAAGATATCCGAGCATTGGCCAGGTCAGCTAGGTGGATGCGCGTCAGTAGCCTGTTGCAATGCGGATCGACGGTATTCTGGCCGAGCGGCGACCCGTCTTCTCGTTCGAGTTCTTCCCGCCGAAGACCGACGAGGGACTGGCCAACCTGCGCGAGACACTGGCGGTGCTTAGCAATGACGCGCCGGACTTCGTGTCGGTCACCTACGGCGCGCTCGGCTCGACGCGCGACACGACGATCGACATCGTCAAGTGGATCAAGCAGGACCTCGGGATCGAGGCGATGGCCCACTTCACCTGCGTCGGGGCGACCGTCGACGAGCTGCGCGCGACGCTCGACGAGATCGAGGCGGCCGGCGTCGAGAACGTCCTCGCGCTGCGCGGCGACCCGCCGGCCGGCCAGGACGAGTGGGTCCAGACCGACGGCGGGCTGCTCTACTCGACCGAGCTGATCGAGCTGCTGAAAGAGCACTACGACTTCGCGATCGGCGCGGCCTCTTTCCCAGAGGTCCACCCGCAGGCGGAGAGCCCGGAGTCCGACATCCGCTTCCTCAAGGCCAAGCAGGACGCCGGCGCCAGCTTCCTGATCACCCAGCTCTTCTACGACAACGAGTTCTACTTCGACTTCGTCGCGCGGGCGCGCGACGCGGGCGTGACCGTGCCGATCATCCCGGGCGTGATGCCGGTCACCAACCTGCGCAACATCCGCCGGATCACCGAGCTCTGCAAGTCGGAGCTACCGGAGCCGTTCGAGCGCCAACTCGAGGCACGCGAGGACGACCCCCAGGCGCTCCAGGACCTCGGCGTCGCCTACGCCACCCTCCAGTGCGTCGACCTGCTCTCGCGCGGCGCCCCCGGCATCCACTTCTACACGCTCAACCGCTCCCCG
>CBFGZN010000235.1:0-3985 GCA_965653255.1 uncultured Solirubrobacterales bacterium
GCCGGGGTCGCCGTCGAGGTGGTAGTTCCAGCTCGCGCGGGCCGCTCGGCGGCACGGCAGCAGCGACGAGTCGGTGTGCAGAACGGCCTCGTTGCGCTGATAGGGGATCGCGCCGAGGATCTCGCGCTCGCGTGGCGTGGGGTCGGTCAGCATCGCGAGCGCTTGATCGGAGTGGGCGGCGATCACGACCTCGTCGTAGTGCTCAACGCCGCAGCCGTCGGCCGCGATCTCGACGTAGCCGGGGTGGCGGGTCACCGCACGCACCCGCGCGGACGTGCGGATGCGGTCGGCGAAGGGGCGCGTCAGCCGCTCGACATAGTGTTGCGACCCGCCGGTCACGGTCCGCCAGCGCGGCCGGTCGCGGAAGCCGAGCATCCCGTGGTTGGCGAAGAAGGTCGCGAGGAAGCCCACCGGGAACGACCACAGCTGCTCCGGCTCGGCCGACCAGACCGCCGACGCCTGCGGCACGATCAGCCGCTCGACGAACCACTCCGAGTAGCCGCCGTCGGCGAGCAGCTCGCGCAGCGATGGTCCGGCGTCCGGAGCCGTGGCGGCCAGCGTGGCGGCTTCGCGGTTGAAGCGCAGCAGGTCGCGGATCATCCGCAGGAAGCGCGGGTCGACGAGATGCGAGCGCTGGGCGAAGACGCCGCGCGGAGTGCCCGAGTACTCGAACGAGCCGGCGTCGTCGGAGACCGAGAAGCTCATGTGCGACGGCTGCGTCGCGACCCCGAGCTCGGCCATTAGCGCCTGGAAGCCCGGGTAGTTGCGGTCGTTGTGGACGATGAATCCGGTGTCGATCCGGTGCGTCTCGTCGGCGAGGTCGACGCGCACGGTGTGGACGTGCCCTCCGACGCTCGACGCGGCCTCGTAGACCGTGATCTCGTGGTCGCGCTGGAGGCGGTGGGCCGCGGTCAAGCCGGCTACGCCGCTGCCGATGATCGCGATCCGCGCCATGTGTCGGGATACGGCGTGCCCAGTAGATCGGATGTCGAAGCCCGGTGGGATAGATTGCTCGGACCCGGGGTACCGTCACGAGGAGAGAGTGTTGGACGCCAACCGCTTGAAGTCGCTGCCGCTGTTCGAGTCCGTCTCCGACGAGGAGCTGGAGAGCGTCGCTCCGTTCGTCAGCGAGGTGTCGGTGTCCGAGGGCAAGCACCTCGTCGACGAGGGCGACTACGCCTACACGTTTATGGCGATCGAGGAGGGAACCGCCGAGGTCCGTCGCGGCGATGAGGTCGTCGCCGAGCTCGGTTCGGGCGACTTCTTCGGCGAGGTCGGCCTGCTCGACACCGAGAAGCGGACCGCGACCGTCGTCGCGACCGCGCCGATGCGGCTGATCACGCTCGACCGCTGGGACCTGCGGCGGCTCGAGAAGACGGTCCCGTCCGCCGTCGAGCAGATTCGCGCCGCGGCCGCCGCGCGGCTGCCCGGCGCCTAAGCTGGAGGGACTGTGGCAGGCCGGATCGTCATCTTCGGTGCGACCGGCTATACCGGCCGCCTGACCGCCGAGGCGCTCGTCGAGCACGGGCAGCGTCCCGTGCTGGCCGGCCGCGACGGTGGGCGGTTGAAGGCGCTCGCCGACGAGCTCGGCGGCGGTTTCGACACCGCCGTAGCGGACGTCGAGCGGCCGGAGAGCGTTGCCGCACTGGTCGAGCAGGGCGACGCCCTGCTCGCGACCGTCGGACCGTTCGTCAAGTGGGGCGATGCCGCGGCCGAGGCGGCGATCGCCAAGCGCGCCCACTATCTGGACTCGACCGGCGAGCCGCCCTTCATCCGGCGTGTCTTCGAGCACTACGGCCCGCTCGCGGAGGCGGCTGGAATCGGCATGGGCACCGCCTTCGGCTACGACTGGGTCCCCGGCAATCTCGCCGCCGCGCTAGCCCTGCGCGACGCCGGCGAGGAGGCGGTCCGCGTCGACACCGGCTACTTCGTGACCGGGGCGGGTGCGGGTCCGAGCAGCTTCAGCGGCGGCACGAAGGCATCGGTGGCGGGGATCGCGATGGAGCCGGTGTTCGCCTTCCGCGGCGGTGCGCTGCGCACGGTGCGCAACGCCGATCGCTACCGCCGCTTCGCGATGCGCGGCCGCGAGCTGCCGGCGATCGCCGTCGGATCGTCGGAGCACTTCGGCCTCCCGTCGACCTATCCGCGACTTGTCGAGGTCAACTCGTACCTCGGCTGGTTCGGACCGCTGTCGCGGCCGATGCAGGCATTCTCGTTGGTGGGCGGCGGAGCGATGAAGATCCCCGGCGCTCGCTCGCTCACCGGCAAGCTCGCCGATCGCTTCGTGCGCGGTTCGACCGGCGGCCCGGGCCGTGAGCAGCGTGCCCGCTCCGGCTCCTACATCGTCGCCGAGGCCTACAACGTGGGCGGCGCCAAGCTCGCCGAGGTCCACCTGACCGGCGTCGACCCCTACACCTTCACCGCGGGCATCCTCGCCTGGGGCGCCCAGCGCGCCGCGGCAGACGGCATGCGCGAAAGCGGCGCCCTCGGTCCCGTCGGCGCCTTCGGCCTCGACGAGCTCGAGGCGGGCTGTCGTGAGGCCGGCTTGACCCGAGCCAGCTAGCGCCGAAGTCGGCCGAACCGCCGCTTGGCGCGGACGCGCTCCTCGCGAGCCTCGGTCTCGCCGGCGCTCGGCTGCCGGACGCGCGCCAGCGCCCGCTCGGCCAGCTCCTTGTGGACCGAGCGAGTGCGGCCCTCGCGTCGCATCCAGCCGCCGTCCGGACTCAGGTCCCAGGCGAACGTGTCGTCGGCGAGGCAACGCTCGATGACGTCCTCGATCTCGCCCCGCAGCGCGTCGTCCTTGACCGGCACGAGCAGCTCGACGCGCGTGTCGAGGTTGCGCGGCATCAGGTCGGCCGAGCCGATGAAGCAGCGGCGCTCGTCGCCGCGCTGGAAGGCGTAGACGCGCGAGTGCTCGAGGAAGCGGCCGACGACCGACACGACGCGGATGTTGTCGCTGACGCCGGCGATCCCCGGGACCAGGCAGCAGATGCCGCGGATGTTGAGGTCGATCGGCACGCCGGCCTGCGACGCCTCGTAGAGCGCGCGGATGCAGCGGCGGTCGACGAGCGAGTTCATCTTCATGACGATCCGCGTCTGCTGGCCGGCCTCATGGGCATCGATCGTGCGGCGGATCTCGTCGAGCAGGCCGTCGCGCATCCGCTCCGGCGCCACCAGCGCGGTTCGGTAGCCGGGCGGGCGGGCGGCGCCGGTCAGCGTGTTGAACAGCGCGGCGACGTCGGCGGTCACGTCGCGGTCGCAGGTGAAGAGGCCGAAGTCCTCGTAGAGGCGCGCGGTGCCGCGGTGGTAGTTGCCGGTGCCGACGTGGACGTAATGGCCCACGCCGTCACCCTCGCGGCGCACGACCAGCAGCGCCTTGGCGTGCGTCTTCAATCCCGGCAGGCCGTGGACGACGTGCGCGCCGGCCTCCTCCAGCGAGCGCGCCCAGCCGATGTTGCGGCGCTCGTCGAAGCGCGCCTTCAGCTCGACGAGGCAGACCGCCTGCTTGCCGCGCTCGGCCGCCTTGATCAGCATCGGGACGAGCGCCGAGTCGTCGGACGTGCGGTACACGGTCATCTTGATCGCGAGCACGTCGGGGTCGTCGACCGCCTGCTCGACGAACCGCTCGACGCTGGCGGCGAACGAGTCGTAGGGGTGGTGGACGAGCAGGTCGCCAGCGCGCATCGCCGCGAAGACGTCGGCCTTGCCCTCGTGGGTCGAGAAGGCGCCGGCCGCGACCGGTGTCCACGACTCTTCACGGATGTCGGCGAAGCCGTCGAGGCCATGGATCTGCCAGAGGTCGGTCAGGTCGAGCATGCCCGCTGTGTCGACGACCTGCCGCTCCTCGATCTCGGTCTGGGCGATCAGGAAGGAGCGCATGTCGGGGTCCATGTCGGCATCGACCTCGAGTTGGACCACCTCACCGAAGCGGCGGCGGCGCAGCTCGTCCTCGGATTGCGGGGCGCCGCCGCTGAATGGATCGAGC
>CBFGZN010000236.1:0-3894 GCA_965653255.1 uncultured Solirubrobacterales bacterium
CTGAGATACCACTGCACGCCCGCGTCGGTGCCGCCGTACGCCTGCTTGTAGTCCTGCGACTCGCGCGACATTTGGATGTCGGGCTGGACGGCCGCGAAGCCGCCCGCCACGAGCATGCTGCCAACCGCGAAGGCACCCATCAGCGTTACGGTGGTGAAGCCGCGCTGGTCGCGCAGCCGACGGGCCATGGCCACGATCAGACGCATCGCGGGCCCTCCAGCGGTCGCGTCGGATCGGCGATCCGCACGTAGATGTTGTCCTGCAGCGTCAGCGAGTCGAGGTCACGCGGGCGCTCGCGGTCGGGCAGCGTCGCGAAGGCGACATGGACCATGATCGTCCGCGACGCATCGGCCGCGCTGAGCGGCACCGCCAGCTGCTGGAGGTCACCAGTCGGACTGCCAGGCTGGAAGGCGTAGTAGCTGAAGACGGGCTGCTCTTGGCCAGCAGTCGACTTGGCACGGATCACATTGCCGAGCAACGCCCGGGAGGTATCTGGAGTGCCCGGGAAGGTCAGGTCGGGGTACGTGCCGATGCCGAAGCGAACGTCCTCGGCGATCCGCCCAGGCGTCTCACCCGAGGGCGGGACGAAGGTCAGCGTGCGCCGCGCGACGTTCTGGCTGCCGTCGCTGAGGTCGGCGTAGAAGGTCACGGTGTTGGCATCGCCGTAGGTGATCGGCTCGGCGGTCTCGCCGAGACAGACCTGGGAGCGCAGCTGGCGCGTGATCAGCTCCATCGCCAGCCGGCCACGCTGCACCGCCTCCTGCCGGTCCGCGATCTCATGCGACGCGGTAGTCGCGCGGCCCAGCACCGCGAAGCTCGCGAAGGTCACGACGAGCGCGATCGACATCCCGATGACCAGCTCGATCAGAGTCATGCCCGACTCGTCGGCGCGGATCATGTCGGCATCGCCGTGCATAGCTGATTGGTCTGGTCGTCGGAGTCCACGGGCAGGGTCCACGTCTGCGGTGGGTTCAGCAGGTTCGGGTTGCTCGCGCCTCCGGTCGTGCCCGAGATCCGGCGGCGCCAGCTGTTGCTGCTGGACGTCCTCGTCGCGGCGCACACTCGGTAGCGCCCGAACGGCAAGGGGACCGTGAACGTGTAGCTCGTCGTGCTCGCGGCCATGTCCAACGCACCCGAGTTGAAGACGACCGCGTCGCAGTCGTAGCTGGGGTCCATCTGTTGGACGTAGATCTGCGCCTGGGTGAAGCTGGCGTTGCTGCCGCCGCTGCCCGTGCTGCGGGTGACCGGAACCTTGAGCTCCGGAACGAGGACGTTGACGCTCTTCAGCAAGTCGCCCGGATCCAGGACCACGAAGCCACGGCCGGATGTCTCGAAGTAGTCGCTGTCCCACAGCGCCGGGTTGTTCGCCTCGCAGGTGCCGGCGAAGACGCCGTAGCCGTCTGCGAACGGGAACAAGCTGGCGGCGTCCTTGCTCGAGGCCATCGCGCCGACCTGGAACGACTTGTAGCCGTTCGGCAGCTTGGCGTTGGCGACGCTGATCGAGCTCCACTGCGTACCCGTGCCGTCCGGCTTGACGAAGTGAGCGCGCAGCGATCCGGGGTCGTCGAGCTCGATCTGCGTGAGCGAGGTCTTGCTCGCCGCGACCGTGACCTCCGACTCCGCCGGGCTCTCGCCATTCCAGGTGACGAGGTCGCCGTCGACCTGCGCCGTCCACTCGCCGGCGGCGATGAAAGCGAAGATCGCACAGCCGACGTCGTTGGTCGTCGCCGACAGCGACGATAGGCCGACGAGGTCCACCGTCACACCCTCCAAGGGGTCGCCGTCGCGGTCGGTCA
Organism: uncultured Solirubrobacterales bacterium; assembly: GCA_965653255.1. Taxonomy (GTDB): domain Bacteria; phylum Actinomycetota; class Thermoleophilia; order Solirubrobacterales; family Thermoleophilaceae; genus JAAYBF01. Next base: position 1,797 of record CBFGZN010000236.1, read on the forward strand.
GCTTGACCGCGGCAGTCCCGGTCCCCTCGTCGAACGAGCCGACCGGCGGGGTCAGCAGGCTGGTCTCGGTCACCGGCCGGTCCGGGCTCGCCGGCGCCGTCACCGTCGAGCTGAGCCGGATGTACTCGGCCTCCGTCTCGTCGGTGGTGCAACTCACCAGGCCGCTGGCATCGCGCACCCACTCGGTCTCGGAGTGAACGGTGTAGCCGACCCCGGCGAGCGTGACCGTGCGGGTCTGATCGAGATTCGCCAGCACCGAAGGCGGCATCGAGCGCATCCGCTCGATGTCCTGCTGGGCGAGCGTCGCCGCCGCCGAGCGGTTGCGGTTCTCGAGCCCGGTCTTCTGCGCGCCGTCGAGCCCGTCGAGCACCGCCGCGGTTGTCAGAGCCAACAAGACGGTGCCGATCAGCACCTCGACCATGATCGAGCCGCTTTCGGCGCGCAACCTACCCAGAAGGTGAGCCATCGCAACCGGTATCGGCTGCGATGTCGGATGTCTTGAGCCTGTCTGCCTAGCGGATCTGGTCGTAGACCTGGAACATCGGCAGGTACATCGCGATCACGATGAAGCCGACGATCGCGCCGACCATCATGATCATGATCGGCTCGAGGATCGAGGTCAACGCCTTCAACGACGCCGCAACCTGGTCCTCGTAGAAGTCGGCGATCTTCGCGAGCATCTGCTCGAGCGCGCCTGTCTCCTCGCCGACGCCGATCATCTGGGTGACCATGATCGGGAAGGCGGCCGGCGCTGCGCGCATCGGGGCGGCCAGCGTGCCGCCCTTCTTGACCGACTTCTCGACGTCGTCCATCGCCATCTCGACGACCTTGTTGCCGGACGTGCGCCCGGTGATCTCGATCGCCTCGAGCATCGGCACGCCCGCGGCCACGAGTCCGGAGAAGGTCCGCGAGAAGCGCGCCAACGCGACCTTCTGGACGATGTCGCCGATCTTCATCGGCGTCTTGAGCTTCATCGTGTCCCACTGGATGCGCCCGCGCTCGCTGTTCTTCCACTTTCGGAAGGCCCAGACGACGGCGACCGCGACCACGATCAACACGTACCAGCGCTGGGTGAACATGTGCGACAACCAGACGGTGAACTTGGTGATCGGCGGCAAATCGCCACCGAAGTCGCTGAAGATCTTCTCGAACACCGGCACCAGGAAGGTGACGAGCGCGATCAGCACGATGCCGGCGAAGCTCGCGATCAGCGCGGGATAGATCATCGCCGCCTTGATCTGGCGCCGCAGCGCGTCGTCCTTCTCGAGCTGGTCGGCGACGCGCAGCAGCGTCGACTCGAGGATGCCGCCGCTCTCGCCCGCCGTCACCATCGCGATGTAGAGGTCATTGAAGACGTCTGGATGGCGCGCCAGCGCCGACGACAGCGACAGGCCGGCCTCGACGTCCTTGCGCACCGCGGTGAAGGTGTCGCGCAGCTTGTCGTTCTCGGTCTGCTCCTCCAGTACGTAGAAGGAGCGCAGCAGCGTCATGCCGGACGAGACCATCGTCGACAGCTGGCGCGTGGCGACCGTCAGGTCCTCAGCCTTGACCTTCTTGAAGCGGGCGAAGATGTCGCCGACGTCGGTCGGCTTCTGCTCCGCGATGTCGAGGACCGTCAACCCACGCGAGCGCAGCTGTGAGGCGACGACCTGCTTGTCGTCGGCCTCGACCTCGCCGCGAGTTGGGATGCCCGCAACATCGAGCGCTTTGAACGCGAAGGTGGCCATGCCCTATGCCGCCTGGACGGTCCCCATCAGCCGCCGCAACTCCTCTGGGGATGTCGAGCGCGACTCTGCAAGCTCACGCGTGATCTTGCCCTTGCGCACCAAGTCGACCAGCGAAGCGTCCATCGTCTGCATGCCGTGTGTCGCGCCGGTCTGCAGCGCGGAGTGGATCTGGTGTGTCTTGCCCTCGCGGATCAGGTTGCGCACCGCGTTGGTCGGCACCAGCACCTCGCAGGCACAGACCCGCCCCAGCCCGTCGGCGGTCGGCAACAGCTGCTGGGTGACGATCCCCTGCAGCGCTACCGAGAGCTGCATCCGCACCTGATGCTGCTGTGCGGGCGGGAAGACGTCGACGATCCGGTCGATCGTCTGAG
>CBFGZN010000237.1:0-3869 GCA_965653255.1 uncultured Solirubrobacterales bacterium
CCCTCCGGTTGCCGAGATTGGGGCTTGCTCTCCGGCTCAACAGCTCGGTCGCGCCGTCGACCCACCCCTGTCGCGCGGCGAGGATCAGCGCAGTCGTGCCGTCGTTGCTTTGCGCGTCGGGGCGCGCGCCCCGGCGGAGCCGATCGATCAGGCGCTTCGTGTCGGCGTCCGGCGCGAGGCTCGCGCGCGGATGCCGGCGCGCTGGCGCCTGCTGCAAGAGACGCTCGAGGGGATCGTTCCCGACGCCGACGATCGCCCGACCCGCGAGCGTGTGAGCGTTTCCGGCGCGCGTGGGCGTCGAGGTGGCGGCCGCCGCGCCTACCCGCTCTCTCGTGCAGGCAACCTGATCGGCACACCGTATGCCGGAACGCACTCACTCGGCAACTGGCAATCGGATAACGCTATTGACCTCGGCTCGCCGGTCGGCACGATCGTGCGCGCTGTTGTGGCGGGGACGATCGGGCGGATATCCGGCGGCTGGGGCGGCGGCGGCTCGCGCTTCGACGGTTATCAGGTTTACCTGACCGGCAGCCGCGGCGGCGATCAATGGTGGTACACCCACCTGAAGAAGGTCGGCGTCCGATCTGGGCAGCGCGTATCGGCTGGCCAGCGAATCGGCGTTAGCGGCGCCGCAAACGGGGTTCCTCATATCCATCTCGGCCGCAACAGCGGCGATCCGAGGGATGTCCTCAACTGGCCTCGCGCGCGGCGCGGCGGTGTTCTCAGTGGACATGGTCTGGTCGCCATGCGCGGCGGCGGTAAGCCCGCCGGGCGGCGCAAGGTTGCCGTGTGGGAGCGTGACACTCCGGGCGCTCGCCTACGCGCGACCCTGCGTCAGCTCGGCGGTAGCCCCGGCACCGAGGACGCCGATCGGCTGACCCGCCAGCTCGCGCGCCAGGTCCGTGGTCGCAACATGACGCAGCTGCTAAGCGCAGAGCGGCTAATCAAGCGCGATATCCGCGCGATGGCCAAGCGCGGGTTCACCGGCAGCGAGCGCATCGCGACACGCCGGCTCCGTGGCGGGCTGTCTCTGCTGCAGGATCAGATGGGCCGACCGATCGGCCGCAAGCTTGCCTCTACGGATCGTGTCCAGGAGCGGATCGAGCGCAGCGAGAGCCGCATCGACGACGAGCTGCTCGTCGCCGGTATCGACCCCGAGTCCGACCAGGGTCTCGCGGCGAAGCGGGACCTCGCCACGCAGTCCGTCAGCAAGCTCACAGATCGCCGCGCGAAGCTTGCCAAGGCACTGAAGCGCGCGAAGAAAACGGGCAACAAGGCCGCCGTCCGGCGGGTCAAAGGTGAGATCAACGAGGTTGATGACCAACTGCTCGGGTTGCGGTCGTCGATCGTCCAGCTCAACAAGGCGATGGACGAGAACACCGACGCGCAGAACGCATTGGCAGAGGCAACACAACGGCAGGCGGAGGAGGCGAAGGCGTTGCGTGAGGCGATCGACCGGCAGACGCAGTTCGCTGATCGTGTCTCTTCGATCACGTCGATGGAGGCGGTACGAGCGCTCGCCGATCTGATGACGGGCCAGCTCGGCTCGATCTACCAGGAGCGTGACCGCACACCTGGCGATGGCGCGGTGGCGAGGATCTGATGTCCGTCTACGAGACACTGATCCTCGACGGACTCGATCTCAACGGCGTGACGGGCATCCGCGGCCGCGAGCTCGACTGGAAACCCGCACGCAAGATCCTTGAGTGGGTCAAGTCCGCCGACGCCGACGGTGCGGTCTTGCTGCGCCCGCCCAAGCACGAGCTCGCGCAGCTCACGATCAAGCTGCGGATCGAGCGGCAGGCCAACATGGACGCCGCGATCGAACTGCTGCAAGGGATCATCGACAAGCTGCAGATGGCCGAGCGGATCTCGGCTGGCGGCCGTAACCGCGGGATTGAGCTTCAGGTGAGCCCGGCCGGGTCGACGAAGACCGGCACGGTCTACGTCCAGGCGGGTGAGGTTGAGGACCTACCCCGCGACCACGGCGACGGATGGTTTCGCCGCGGGCCGACCGTCACGATCCGCCTCGACTGCGACCCGTTCGTCTACAGCGACGAGATCGTCTACCCAGCCGAGCCCGGCTCGCAGTCGACCCCGCTGCACGAACTCGAGGTTCCCGACGTCGGCGGCGATGTCAACGCCGAGGCCCGGCTGATCTTCACCGACCTCGCCGGCAAGCACCGCGACTTGTGCGCGTGGGGGCTTGAGAACGGCGGCTACCAGCCCGGCACCGATCTGCTGATCGTCGCTGACGACCTCGTGACCGCCGGAATGGCCGGCAGCCCAGACAGCGAGATCGGCGCCTACCCGTCCAGCGACGTAGTCAGCGCTGCCCTGACCTCGACGCCGGTCGCGATCTGTTCCACCGGGAACATCGCCCTCGTCGGCGTCTTCAAGTTGATCGCGCGAGTCGTGGCACACGAGACCAGCGCTGGCAGCGTGAGCCTTCGGGGGACCTATCGCAGCGGTGACGGGCCGTTTAAGCCTCTCCCGTGGGAGACCGTCACTCACGGCAACCAGTGGATCGAGGCCGACCTTGGAACAGTTACTTTGCCAGAGGCCCATGCGGGCCTTCAGGTCGGCGAGATTCGCCTCGAGGCGCAGGCCGAGATACCCGGCGACGAGATCGCCGCTAACTACCTCATCCTCCGACCGGTAGCCGACGTCGGCGGTGGCGTCGCACGCACGCCGATGGTGCTGAGCCCGCCCGCCAGCCTGACGGCCCGCGACGAGTTCGACCAGGCCGCTGGCGCGCTGAACGGCAAGACGATGGCGAAAGGCGGCACGTGGACGCGCGCTGGCGACACGACCGACTATGCGGTCAACGCGACCGATCACGTGCTCGAGCGGACGGCCGTCTCCGACACGGGCGGCGCGATCGCGGACGTCAGTGGCTGTTTCGCGCTGGCCGGCGCGACGGTGTTCACCGATGTCGCCGCCCGCGTCGACTTCAAGACCTCGAGTGTCGATCGCGGCTTGTCGCTCTCGCAGGGACTCGTTCTCCGGTACGGGAGCACCACCGACACGGTGCTCTTGGCGGTCATACCCGACTGGAATAGCCGGAGCGCGATCCGTCTCTTCACGTGGAACGGCATCGGCGTGGGAGTAGGACTTATCGGCGGCGACTTCGATCTCCCGCCGCTGGCCGCCGATACCTGGTATTCGCTCGCGGTCGTCCTGCGCGCCGACGGCCGCTATGCCGTTTGGCTGGCTGGTCGCGGACTCCTCGAGCACACGCTCCCCGTGTTGCACGGCGCCAGCCAGGACCTCTCGCCGACCAGTGCCTATAGCAGCGGCCGTGTTGGGATCTACGACTGCATGACCGCTCCCGACGCGACCACGCGCTCCTACGAGAACTTCGCAGCTTGGGTGCCCGCGCCTGCATCGGTCTGCCACGCCGACGAGTCGCTCGAGTTCCGCACCGTCGGCGTCGACGCCGCGATCCGCGAGGACCCGAGCGGCACCTTCTACGGTGTGCCGCCCGAGTATCGCGGCGCCCGGTTCTCACTCCCGCCAGGCGCATCCCGCGTCGTCGCGATGCCCCGCCGCTACGACACGACCGAGTACCCGGCCGATCACGTCACCGACGCCGGCCAACTCCAGGTCGCCTACCGGGAGCGACGTCTAGTGCTACCCGGCTAGACGCCATGTTCCGGCTCTGTTCCGACTAGCAGCCCTCTGGGCGCGCTCGAAGCGCCTAGCGCACCGACTCAACCACCAATAGCCCTCCCGCGCTGAGCGCGGAAAGGAAGGAGCACACCCGCATGGCTGTAGCAACCCACATCTTCGGGAATGCGCTCGTGCATCTCGCCGACGCCGACATCGACTGGGTCGCCGACACGATCAAGGTCTCGCTGCACACGTCT
>CBFGZN010000238.1:0-3860 GCA_965653255.1 uncultured Solirubrobacterales bacterium
AGTTAGAATTGTCACATTCAACACGCTCCGGCCAGGGAGGGGCTTGAGTTTTCGTAGCCTGCTGAGTGTGGTCGGCTAAGCGTGACAACTGCGGGCGGGCGACCAGTGCTCGTCCGCTGTCAAAGGGGTTACGCATGTTCCGCAAGCCTGTTCTGCTCGCGGTGACGGCGCTGGCTGCTATTGCCGCGTCTGCATCGGCCGCGACAGCTGCTCAGATCGATAATCCGGGAATGTTTGAAACTAACGGCATCGAATTTCATGTCGGTGTGCACATACCTATCATGGGTGAGGTGGAATTGTTTGAATGCACTGACAACATGGAAGCGAATGTTACGGCGAATGGGCACTTCGACTTCCATAACGTCGCCTTCAGCGCGCCCGGAGAGGGAGCCTGCACAACAGTCAACGATTGTGATGACGCCGGCTGGGAAGGTCAGTTGACAAGCGAGCATTCGGTTACCACCGACATTTGCTTCGAGGGGTCCGGTGCTAGCGGCTCCGATTTCGGTGGCGAGATGACATGTTCGATTGGCGACGGCTGGGCGGAAGTCCATTGCGAAAGCTCAATATTGCGCAGGATCTTCGGGATACCGTTCAGGGTCGAAATAAATGGCGAACTACATTTCGACAACGCCTTTCAGGTCGAAGCATAGTCGGAACTTCTGGCGCGCCGGGGCGGCGGTCTTACGCCGTCCCGGCAGCGCTAGACCGTTGGTCCTACCTTGGCGGACTGCGTCTCGCTGATGCCGATCCGCTCGTGCAGCCGGCGCAGCGGCGCCGGCGCCCACCAGTTCCACTCGCCGAGCAGCTCCATCAGCGAGGGAACCAGCAGAGCGCGGATGATCGTCGCGTCGAGCAGCACGGCGAGCGCGGTGCCGACGCCGTTCTGCTTGATGAAGATGATCTCCGAGGTCGCGAACGCTCCGATCGCGACCGCGAACAGCAGCGCGGCGGCGGTAACGATCCGGCCGGTCCGCTCGAGCCCGATCGCCACGCTGTCGGCGTTCGAGGCGCCGGCGTCGCGCGCCTCCTTGATCCGCGACAGCAGGAAGACGGCGTAGTCGGTCGATAGGCCGAACGCGACGGCGAACAGCAGGATCGGCATCGTCTGCTCGAGGCCGCCCTGGCTGGTGTAGGACAGCAGGCTCTCGAGCCGTCCGTCCTGGAAGACGAACACCAGGATCCCGAAGACGGCGCTCAGGTTGAGGACGTTCATCAGCAGTGCCTTGATCGGCAGCACCACCGAACCGGTCATCAGGAAGAGGATCGTCAGCGTGGCGATCACGACGATCGCCACGGCATACGGCAGATGGTCGACGAGGCTGCTCTGGAAGTCGACGAAGTCGGCCGTCGATCCAGTCACCTGGACCGTTGCGCCGGGCGGCGGCGGGAGATCGCGTATCTGCCGCACGGCGTCCTGGCTCGTCTCCGAGATGTGGGGCGTCGCCACGATCGCCTGGATCAGGGCGTCGCCGTCGCCGAGGGTCTGCGGCCGGCCAACGGCGGCGACGCCGTCGACCTGGGCGACTTGGTCACGAACCGCCGCCGCGTCAGCCCGGTCGGCGCCCGTGACCAGCACGTCGATCGGCGCGTCGCGGAACGGCGGGAAGTCGGCGCGCAGCGTGTCGTCGACCTGGCGCGCGCTCTTGTCCTGCGGCAGCACCTGGGCGTCGACCGAAGTGAACTCGATCGACCAGAACGGGATTCCGAGCGTCAGCATCAGCACCGTCGCGGCGATCGCGATCCGGCCGGGGAAGCGCTGCACGAAGCGCGACAGGCGGTACCAGAAGCCGGCGCTGTCGGGGCGCGCGTCGGCCTCGGCGCGCCGCTGGAGGAACTTCGGCGCGCCGGCGTTGACGCGGTTGCCGAGCAGCGCCAGGACGGCCGGCAGCACGACCAGCGACACCGCCGCCGCCAGCAGCGCGACGGCCGCGCCGCCGAGGCCCATCGAATAGAGGAAGCGCTGGGGGAAGACGAGCAGCGACGCGAGCGCGGCGGCGACCGTCAGCGAGCTGAACAGCACGGTGCGGCCGGCGGTCGCCAGCGTCCGTCGCATCGCCGGCAGGCCGGGCCCGTCCTTGGCGATCTCCTCGCGGTAGCGCGAGACGACGAACAGCGAGTAGTCGATCGCGAGACCCAGCCCGAGGCCTGTGGTCAGGTTGAGCGCGAAGATCGAGATCGAGCCGAGCTCCGAGGCGATGCTGAGCGTCAGGAAGGTCCCGACGATCGCAAGCCCGCCGACCAGCAACGGCAGCGCGGCGGCGACGAGACTGCGGAAGAACAGCAGCGACAGCAGGAAAAGCAGCGGGAAGGCGAGCATCTCAGCCCGCTGAAGGTCGGACTCGACCTGCTCGTTGACCTGTGCCTGGGCGAGCGCCGGGCCGCCGACGCTCACCCCGGGCTGGGCCGCCAGATCGTCGGCGATCCGCTCGGCGGCCTCCTGCCAGGGCTTGTCGTCGGTTGGCTTCAGCGCGACCGCGAGGTACTGCGCGCCGCCGTCGTTCGCGACGAAGTCGCGCTGGTGGGTGGTGGCGTAGCCGGCCACCGACGCGACGTCGCGGTCGGCCTCGAGCTCGTCCTGGATCGCGGCCGCGTGGCGCTCGGTGGCGGGGCTGTTGACGCGGCCGTCGATCAGCACCACCAGGCTCGTGTCGCGGTGGCCCGCGTTGCGCCACTGCTCGGCGGCCTTGTAGGTCTCGCTGTCGGGGTCGTCGGCCCCGTACGGGTCGAGCTTGTCGGCCACGCCGCCGCCGACAGCGCCGGCGACGAGGAAGAACAGGACGGCGAGGACGACGACCAACTTGCCGCGTCCGTCGGCGAGGCGTGCGAGCGCGTCGAACATCGGTTCAGCTCCCTTCGTTGGCGGCGGCATCGGCCAGGCGCCGCTCGAGGCGGTCGCAGAGGCCGACGAAGAACTCCTGGTAGGCGATCCCGGTCTCGAGCGTCAGCAGCTCGGCTTGGTCACCGCTCTCGTCGCACGCCGCCTCCGCCGCGGGCTTGATCTCGAGCAGCTCCGAGCGGATCCGCTCGTGCCTGGCGCGGATCGCGTCCAGCAGCACGATGCGCTCGTCGCGGTCGATCGCGTCGGCGAAGAAGAGGCGCAAGATCCCCTCGTGGCGGAGCTCGGAGTGCAACTCGCCGGGGCTGGTCAGCCACTCGTGCAGCGCTTCCTCGCCGGCCGTCGAGATCGAGTAGACCCGCCGCTGGCGGCCATCGCCGGGGTCGGTCACCCCCTCGATCAACCCGCCCTCCTCGAGCCGCTTCAGCTCCGGATAGATCTGCCCGTAGCTGATCGCCCAGAAGAAACGCGTCGAGATATCGGCCTTCGCCTTGATCTCATAGCCGCTCTTCGGCCCCTTCCGGAGCATCCCGAGGATCACATAGGACGTGTTGCTGAGCTCCATGTCTCAGCAGGATATATCACAAAGATATGTTAGGTCTCGGGAGGGAGGAACGGATCGAACCGCCAGGTCATGCTCTCAGCGGGGATCAGCAGCTCGTCGGGGTCGCTGAGCGGCTTGCCGTTCCTGGCTAGCAGCTCGCACTGCGCGGCTTTGCGCGCGACGTCGTTGTGGTACTCGGCGACCCAGCGGTACTTCTCCCAGCGCCGCTTGTGATCGCGTTGCGCGTTCAGGTGCCCGGTGATCAGATCGCGGTGGCCGATGAGCGGTTCGATCGGGTTGGTGGCCGGGTCGTCGAAGATCGGGGCGAGATAGTTGACGAACGCATGCCCGTCGCCGTCGCGGAGCAGGAGCGAGCGTGGCACATCGCCAATCGGGTTGCTCCACGAATCTTGCATCAGCTTGTCGGCCTTAGTGCCGAGGACGATCCGCGGGTTGACCGCGATGTGCTCCTCGCTC
>CBFGZN010000239.1:0-3805 GCA_965653255.1 uncultured Solirubrobacterales bacterium
GCTGCGCGACGCGCTCGACCCGCACGCCAACGTGACGCTCCACTTCGCCGACGCCGTCGAGCTCGACCTCGCGGCGCTCGATCCCGCTCCGACCAAGGTCGTCGCCAACCTGCCCTACGGCGTCGCGGCGACGGTCCTGCTGCGCACCGTCGCCGAGCTGCCGGACGCCCAGCTGTGGGTGGCGATGGTCCAGCGCGAGGTTGGTGAGCGGCTCGCCGCCGCCCCGGGCTCGAAGGTCTACGGCGCGACCTCGGTGCTCGCCCAGCTCTCCTGCGACGTCCGCGTACTGCGCCGCGTGCCGGCGACCGAACGTCGAGTCGGCGATTGTCGTATTGCGGCGGCGCGGCCCGTCCCCGGCTGGCCACGTCGTCGCTCTCGTTCACGCCGCGTTCGCCCACCGCCGCAAGGCGCTGCCGGGCTCGCTCGCGCTCGACCCGGGAGCGCCGGACGGCCTGCGCGACGCCGCCCGTGTGGCGCTCGAAGACCTTGGCCTGCCATCGGACGCCCGCGCCGAGCGGCTGACACCGGCGGAGTTCGCACGTTTGGCGGAGTCGATTGGCGCTGAGCTGCTCGAGCCGCTGAAGGCGAGGCGCGGATGAGCGCTATGGACCTTGCGGAGGGTTGGCGTGGCTCGCGAAGGGCAACGCCGTGACGATGCGACGGACGATCTCCGAGCGTGCCAGCGCCAAGGTCAACCTCGTCCTGCGCGTCGGGCCGCCGCGCGCCGACGGCCTTCATCCGCTCTGCTCGCTGTTCGCGGCCTTGGAGCTCGCGGATGAGATCACCGTCGGGCTTGGGGCGGCCTCGACGGATGAGGTCCTCTGCCCTGGGGTCGAAGGCGACAACCTCGCGGGGCGTGCGGTCGCCGCCTTTCGCGCGACCGCTCCCGACGTGCCGTTGCCGCCGCTGGGGATCGAGATCCACAAGCGGATACCGGTCGCCGCCGGGCTCGCCGGTGGCAGCGCCGACGCCGCCGCCGTCCTGCGTGCCGCCAACGAGCTGACCGGATCGCCGCTGACCGCGGACGAGCTGCGCGCGATCGCTGCAGGGCTCGGATCGGACGTGCCGAGCCAGGTCGAGCCGGCGCACGCGATCGTGTCTGGCGTCGGCGAGCAGGTGGAACGGGTAGACCTTCCGCCGATGACGCTCGTGCTCGTTCCCCAGGACGAGGGGCTCTCGACGGCCGCGGTCTACGGCGAGCTCGACCGCTTGCGGGATGACGCGGCAGGGTCGCCCTCGCTCGCTGTCGGGCCCGCGGATGCCGGCCCGGACGACCGCCTTGCAGCCGATCCACTGAGGCGCTTGGCGGCCGGCTCGATCGAGCAGATCGCCGGTGGCCTTGCCAACGACCTTCAGCCGGCGGCGCTCTCGCTGCGTCCGGAGTTGACCGAGTCGATTGCCGCCCTGCGCGCCGCGGGCGCGCTCGCCGCGCAGGTCTCCGGTTCCGGCCCCACGACCTTCGGCGTCTTCGCCGACCGCGTCGTAGCGGAGCGAGCGGCGGCGACGATCGACGGACAGCGTGCCGCGGTCGCCCAGGCGGCGGGAGCGCCACCGCCCGCGCTGACGATCGTCACGGGGTTGCTCGCGTGAACCTCGTCCGCCAGCACCGCGGCCTCGCTGCGCTCGCCGTAGTCGCGCTGGTCGTGGCGATCCTCTACTCCACCGGCGCGATGCCCGACTTCCCTGACGTCGAGCAGCTGATCGAGGACATCGCCCAGGCGCTCGGTCCCTGGACCTACCTGCTGGTCGGCGTGCTCGCCTTCCTTGAGACCGGCGCGTTCGTCGGCCTGATCGCGCCCGGCGAGAGCGTCGTGATCGTCGGCGGCGTGATTGCCGGCCAGGGCGAGATCAGCTTGATCGTGCTGATCGGAATCGTCTGGGGCGCGGCGATTCTCGGCGACACGACGAGCTTCCTCATCGGTCGCCGCCTCGGCCGCGACTTCATCCTGCGCCACGGGCCGAAGGTCAAGATCGACGAGGCGCGGCTCGAGCAGGTCGAGTCGTACTTCAGCCGCCACGGCGGCAAGACGATCCTGATCGGCCGCTTCATCGGGCTGGTGCGGGCGCTCGCGCCGTTCGTCGCCGGCTCGTCGGGACTCCCATACCGTCGCTTCGTCCCGTTCAGCATCATCGGCTGTGGTCTCTGGGCGACGCTCTTCTGCGTTCTCGGCTACGTCTTCTGGGAGTCGTTCGACCAGGTCGCGAACGTCGCCGGCAAGGCGACGTTCGGCTTCGGGATCACCGTCGCCGTGATCGTCGGCGGCGTGCTCGCCTACCGCCAGCTGCGCCAGCCCGAGCAGCGGCGGCGGGCGGTCGAGTGGATGGAGCGCAAGCCGTTGTTCCGGCCGCTGTTGGCGATCGGCCGGCCAATTCGCCGCCGCGTCCTGTCGCCGATCTGGAGCGTCGTCGGCCCCCAGATCCGCTTTCTCTTCGCGCGGATCACGCCCGGCGATCTCGGCCTCGAGCTGACGACGACGCTTGCCGTGACCGGCGTCGGCTTCTACGTCTTCACCGTCTACGCCGTCACGCTCTCCGCAGACCCGGCGACCACCCCCGCCGACCGCGAGCTGCTCGACCTCGCCGACCGGCTGAACATCCACGCGACGCTGACCGACATCGCGAAGATCGTCACCGACTTCGGCTCTCTCCCGACGGTCCTGACGCTGATCGTCGTGACCTCGATCCTGCTCGCCGCGCGGCGCCACTGGTACGAGGCGGCGGCGCTGGCGATCGGCTTCCTCGCGCTCTACGTCTCTGTCCAGCTTGCGAAGAACGGGATCGACCGGCCGCGGCCGAGCGATGGGCTCGTCGATGCCGAGGGATCGAGCTACCCCAGCGGCCACGCCGCCTACTCGACCGCCTGGGTCGCGGTCGCCGTCGTGATCGCGCGCGTCATACCCGGGATCGCGAGTCGCGCTGCGCTCGTCGGCGGCGCGCTCGTGCTCGCCGCCGCGATCGGCCTGTCGCGGATCTACCTGCGGGTCCACTACTGGTCCGACGTCGCCGGCGGATGGGGGCTCGGCGCCGGAGTCTTCGGGCTCTGCGCGGCGATCGCACTGATCGTCGCCTTCCTGCGCCACAATGAAGCCCAGCCGGAGGACCTAGAGCCGTCCGCCGAGTCACTGCGATGAGCTTCGACCTGACCACCACCGAGCTGACGATCGCCATTGCCGCGGGCATCGTCGGCGCCGGCTATCTCGCGTTCATCGTCGCGCCCGCCGTTGGCGCCTACGGCCGGCTCTGGGAGCGCATCGCCGCCGGCTTCCTGACGCTCTACATCCTCGCCACGCTGCTCGGCATCGGCGGCGCGATCGGCTTGGCAATCGTCTGGTCCTACGACCGCTACGCCTAGGAGCCTATGGGCCGGCTGCTGATCTACGGGGCCGGCGGGTACAGCGGCGAGCTGATCGCGCACGCGGCCGCGGATGCTGGCCTCGATCCGCTGTTGGGCGGCCGCTCGCCCGAGCCCCTGCGCGAGCTCTCCGACAGGCTCGGCGCGACGGCGCGTGTCTTCACGGTCGGCGAAGCCCGCTCCGCGCTCGACGACGTCGCCTGCGTGTTGAACTGCGCCGGCCCGTTCGCGGCTACGGCGCCGGCGCTGGCCGAGGCTTGCGTCGATGCCGGTTGCCACTACCTCGATCTCGCCGGGGAGGTCCCAGAGCACCTAGCGATTGCGCGCCTCGGCGAACGCGCGCGGGCCGCGGGGACGATGGTGATGCCCGGAGTCGGCTTCGGCATTGTGCCGACCGACTGCCTCGCTGCTCATCTCACGAGTCGCCTCCCCAGTGCGAACAGCCTGCGGATC
>CBFGZN010000240.1:0-3792 GCA_965653255.1 uncultured Solirubrobacterales bacterium
CACCTACACGCTGCGCGCGATGGAGCGCACCCACCGCTGGCTCGACCGCTGCATCGCCTGGCATGGCGAGCACGCGCCCGCCGGCCAGCTGCTCTACGGGATCGTCCAAGGCGGCGTCTACGAGGAGCTGCGCCGCGAGTCGACCGACTACATCGCCCAGGCGGACCTCGACGGCGTCGCGATCGGCGGCTCGCTTGGTCAGGAGAAGGAGCAGATGCACGAGGTAGTCGGCTGGGCGCTGCGCGGCCTCCCCGACGAGCGGCCGCGCCACCTGCTCGGGATCGGCGACGTCGACGACATCCTGCACGCCGTCGTCGCCGGGATCGACACCTTCGACTGCGCAACGCCGACCCGGCTCGCCCGCCACGGAACCGCGCTCGTCCCGGACCCGTCGAGGCGCTGGCGGCTCGACCTGACCAAGGGCGCCTCGGCCGGCAGCGACGAGCCGATCGCCGCCGGCTGCCCCTGCCCGGCCTGCCGCAACCACACCTGCGGCTACCTCCACTACCTCGCCCGTCACCGTGAGCTGACCGGCGCCCGCCTGATCACCCTCCACAACCTCGCCTTCATGGCTGAGCTGATGAATGGAATCCGCTCAGCCATCAAGGCGGGCGACCTCGCCGGCTATTGCACCAAGGTTTTCGCCGGCGAGGCCCCCTACTAGCTAGTTGTCCTGCCCATGGAGGTTGTGAACGCGGCTGATCGGGGGTTGGCCTCCGATTGAGCTGTGTGGTCGGCGTTCGTTGTAGTGGTCGAGCCAGTGTGGCAGGGCTTTGTTGCGGTGGTGGTGTGAGCGGTAGGTCATGCCGTAGCCCCATTCGCGTTGCATGGGTCTGGTGGAAGCGTTCGACTTTGCCGTTGGTTTGTGGGCGGTAGGGGTTGGTGAGGAGGTGCTTGATGTCGTGGAGATCGAGCAGCTCGCGTAGCGAGCGGTTGCGGGCGTAGGCGAAGGCGTTATCGGTCATCAGTCGCCGCGCCGTGATGCCGTGGCCTGCAAACCACGCCAGCGCTCGCTCGACAAATGCGGTGAAACCGTGCGTAGCGGGCGACATCCATGTGCAGCAGGTCGCCAGGGCAGGGCCATTCGTAGGGCTGGTTGGCTCTTTCGGCTGGCGCCGAACACGTGAGATGCCGTGGCGGGCGAGCACCTTCGAGACCGTCGAATGCGGATGGCCGGTCTCCCCAGCGACCAGCCGCGGCCCCCAACCGGTCCGTCGCCGACATTCCATGATCCGCTCCTGGGCAACAGGGTCGAGCAATCGTGGGCTGCGACGCGGCCGGCTCGAGCGATCGATCATCCATCCGGGCCCTCCTTGGGCGTGAGTCGTGGCGACCCACAGCCTCTGGAGAGGCCCGGACGTTTCCCCTCTCAGCCGTTCACAACCTCTGTAGGCAGCTCAGCTAGTTCGAGCCGAGTTTCTCGATCATCTCGCGACGGTCGAAGAATCCAGAGGTTCGGACACTGACGGGTGTCGACTTGCCCGACGCGTTGACCCACTCGAGTCGTCCGTTGGCGATGCGATCCGGGATCGTCATCACCCAGACGTCGCTGGCGACGGTGTCCGCGGCCGACGGTGTCGCGTCCGCGT
Organism: uncultured Solirubrobacterales bacterium; assembly: GCA_965653255.1. Classification (GTDB taxonomy): domain Bacteria; phylum Actinomycetota; class Thermoleophilia; order Solirubrobacterales; family Thermoleophilaceae; genus JAAYBF01. The sequence continues at coordinate 1,590 of CBFGZN010000240.1, forward strand.
GCACCGTGTTGCCTCCGTCGTCGACCAGTTGCACGGACGCTGCCGCCGGCGGCGCGAGGCCGAAGACGATCAGCTCGGTCCCGTTGGCCCCCTTGATGGGCAGGCTGGCGGCGCTTACCCCGCTGTGGCCGGGCTTCCCGCAGAAGCCGCTTCCGGCGAGAACCGTGCCCTCAGGGGGTGTGCTCAGCGCTATACGCACGCATGGGAGCTCCCGTCCGTCGGAGTCCTTGCTCGTGTATGCCGTCAGACGCCACGGTCCGGCGGTCTCGGTCGATCCGGTGGCCAGGACGGTCTCGTCGACACCGAGGTCGTCTTGCGGCGGTGGCGCTGGCTCGCCACTCGACTGGATGACGTCGCCGGGGCTTAGGACGCCGGTGGTGGCGACCGCAACCCCCGTGACGGCCAGCCCGACCAGTACCGCCAGCACGACAGCCAGTCGGCTGGACCGGAAGCCTCTCCGGGCATGAACGCGCGAACTGCTCGACTTCTCAGCCATGGCTGAAACCTCCGTCGCTGTTGCCTCGATTTTGTGATCACTCAGTGCCATAGCCATCCACTGCAGCCGACCGGTTGCTCGACACAGATCTTCTGCCCATAGAGCACCAGGTAGTTCCACAGGTCGTTGGCGCAGCCGCTGGCGGCGCCATTGGGGTCCCAGTCTCCAGCCCAGGGGTCGGCTGAGTAGCTCTGCAGTACTGACCACGCTCGGACCGACAGACCGTCGCTGTAGCCGTCGCAGCCGTCTACCCAGTGGCTGAAATGCGGAGTTGGGTGTCCCGTGCTGCGGTTGCACGCCTTGCCCCTGTAGGCGGCAACGCCGCCGTAGTAGCGGAACGCGCAATCGGCATGGGCCTCTGCCGACGGCGTATCGAGGACAAGGCCTCCCGCAGATTGCGCCGATAGCGCGCATGCCGTCAATGCAACGACTAGTCCTAGCCGCTTCAGACTCATCGAACCCTCCTAAAAAAGTATGAACCCTCCACACGCCTGCGAGGGCGCGCACATTCAGAATATCAGTTCGATTACGTAACCGTTAAGTCAATGAGGTGAGCCAAAAGTCACCCTGCCAGAAAGAAGTATATCACTTTCAGGACTGACTGGCCCTACTGCGTGTTGTCACGCAGGAACTGCTCGATGCCGTCGATTTGCTGCTGAACGTCGTTCTCGTCGACGGGCGAGATGCTGTCGCCGCCACCGCTCGACGCGAGCAGCACAAGCGCGACGGCCGCGATCGCCATCAGGACGGCGATCAGCGCCAGGAACTGGCCCCAGCGGCGGTTGCGCGCGCTGCGCTTGGCGTCTTGGGCGGAAGGCGCCGCAGCGGCCTCGCGTGCGCGCTCTCCCGGCGGCAGCGGCGCGATCGGCGGGCGCTGGCGGGTCCGCAGCGCCTGTGTCGCCTCGGTGACTTGGCCCAGCGCCCGTGTGGCGTCGGGGTCGGTCGTCGGTCCAGCGGCCAGCCTGCGCGTCGCGTCGGTGTCGTGGCCGTGCAGGCCGGCGTCGATCGCGTGGGCGAAGTCGAGCGCCGTGTCGTAGCGGTCCTCCGGCGCACGCTCGAGCGCGACCCGGATCGCGAGGTCGAGCTGCAACGGCACCGCCGGGCGCAGCTCGGAGATCGGCTCGATCGGCTCGTCGCGCTGCTTCAGCGCCAGCTCGGTCAGCGAGCCGTACTCGTGTGGTAGGCGGCCGGTCAGCAGCTGGTAGGCGCAGACCCCGAGCGAGTAGGTGTCGGAGCGCGGGCCGGCCTCGTCGCCGTGGGCCTGCTCGGGGGAGAGGTAGGCGGCGGTGCCGAGCACCGAGCCGACCTGGGTGATCCGCGTCTGCTCGGCGGCCTTGGCGATCCCGAAGTCGGCCAGCTTCGTCGCGCCCGAGTCGCCGGACAGGAGCAGGTTGCCGGGCTTGACGTCGCGGTGGACGACGCCGGCGCGGTGGGCGTAGTCGAGCCCGTGGCAGGCGTCGCGGACGATCCGCACCGATTCGTCGACGTCGAGCCGCTTGCGGTCGCGCAGCAGGTCGGCGCACGAGGGCCCGTCGACGAACTCCATGACGATGAAGTGGCGGTGCGAGCTGGCGTCGAGGCCGTAGTCGAAAACCTGGACGATGTTCGGGTGCTGGAGCCGCGCGGCGGCGAGCGCCTCGCGCTGGAAGCGGGCGACGAACGCCTCGTCGTCGGCTAGGTGCTCGGCAAGCAGCTTGACCGCGACCG
>CBFGZN010000241.1:0-3767 GCA_965653255.1 uncultured Solirubrobacterales bacterium
GGCTGAGCGGCTCGACATCGATCGCCGCAAGCTCCGGCGCTGCCGGCTGTAGTGCTGCTGTCTGCTGATGCTGTCCCATGTTCGCCTCGCTCTCGTGTGTGAGGTTGGTTGCCCGCGACCGCTCAGCCGACGAGGAACGGCTGGACGGAGTCGAGCACCGTCGCCGCGTCGGCCGGCTTGGCGAACGCGCCGTCAGGCACGAACGACTGGTCAGTGAGCGTGTTCAGCGCCGCCGCGTGACGGCCCTCGACGGCGTGGATCGACAGCGCAGCGGCTAGCACCGCGTCGCTCTTGATTCGCGGCGCTTGACCGAGGTAGGCGGCCGCGCCGAGGTTCTCGACCGTCGCAGCCAGCTCGAGCACAGACTGCGCGTCGTCGAGCGGGAACTTCGTCTTCGGCTTCGGCGCGGGCTTCGCGCCGAGCTTGCGGACGGTTTGGGTCAGCGCCGCGACGTGGGCCGCCTCGTCCTTGCCGAACGTCTGGATCAGCGCCAGCTGGTCGCCCTTGAACAGCCCGCTCTTGATGACGTCGCTGTAGAAGTCGTCCTCGATGTACTCGAGCGTCAGGGCGTAGTTGAGGATGCCGATGTCGCCCTTGCCGAACTGGGCGATCGCGTCGTTCGACGAGCCCATGTCGGTCGACGTCGTCGACATGCTGTCGTTGCCGGCGCGGCTGCCGCTGTCGTCATCGTCGCCGCAGGCGACCAGCAGCGCGGAGATCGCGGTGGTGCCGCCGGCGGCCGCGACGAAGCGCCGGCGCGAGATCGGATCTCGGGTCAGGCGCGCTAGGGCACTGTCCTTCTCTTCGGGCGTGGTGGTCTCGCTCATCGCCGTCTCCTGGGTTCGGGTTGCCCCTGCAACGAGACCGAGCCGGCGATCGGATCAGTATTCGCTGTAATTGATCCGAGTCGTCCGACGGGCCGAATACAAGCCGGGGAGAGCTGTCTTTTTGCGGCACTTTTCCGCTCTGCCAATGGGAACCCACCGATGACACGCACGAGCGCCGCCCGCCTCGCCGACGAGGAGCTGATGGTCCTCGTCCAGGACGGCGACTCGGAGGCGGTCGAGGTTCTCTACGACCGTCACGGCGGCCCGGCCTACTCGCTAGCCCACCGCATCATGGGCGAGCGCCAAGCCGCCGAGGACGTCACCCAGGAGGCGTTCCTGTCGGTCTGGCGCACGAGCGCCAGCTACGACGCGGCACGCGGCAGCGTCCGCTCGTGGCTGTTGCAGATCGTCCGCAACCGCGCGATCGACGCGTTGCGGCGCTCGTCGGTCCGCGGCGGCCGGCTCGACTACGACGACGATGGACTGCTCGAGGCCCAGGAGGCACCTGAGCAGACCGAGGCCGAGGTCTCGCGTCGTGAGCGCGCGGAGCATGTCCGCGGCGCCCTGAAGGACCTACCGCGCGACCAGGCACAGGTGCTCGCCCTCGCTTACTACGCCGGCTTCACCCACAGCGAAATATCGGAACTGCTCGGCATGCCGCTCGGCACCGTCAAGGGCCGGATGCGCCTTGGCCTGCAGAAGGTGCGCGCCAACCTCGGGGAGCAGATCGCGTGAGCGCAACCGAGCACATGCCCTGGGAGGACGAGCGCGCCGCCTACCTGCTCGACGCGCTCGACGCTGGCGAGCGGGCCGCGTTCGAGACCCATCTCGCCGACTGCGACCGCTGCCGCGCCGAGCTGCGTTGGTTGCAGCCGGCCGTCGACGTCCTGCCCGCGTCGGTCGAGCAGCTCGAGCCGCCGGCCGAGCTGCGCAACCGCATCCTCGGCGCGATCGAGGCCGAGGTCGGCTCGGCGCCCACCCGACGCGACCGCCGCACAGCACGAAAGCCCTTCTGGAGCCGCATCACCTCACGCGCCGCCCTCACCGGTCTCGCCGCCGTCGTCGCGCTCGCGGTCGGCATCGCCGGCGGCTACGCCCTGCGCAGCGACTCCGACAGCCCAGAGGCCGTCGCCACAACCACGATCCCCGTCGAGCCAACCGCCCCCTCGTTCCGCGCCACTGCGAACATCGTCCACCACAACGACACCTACACCCTCGACATCAGCCACATCCCCGACCTCCGCCCCGGCGACGTCTACCAAGTCTGGATGCGCAACGGCGACCAACTAGAGCCCTCGATCCTCTTCGTCCCCTCCCGCGACGGCACCGCCAAGATCGTCCTCCCCACCCAAACCGGCGCCGCCGACGAGATGCTCGTAACCCGCGAGCCCACCGGAGGCAGCCAAGAGCCCACCTCCACCCCACTCGTCTCGGCGACGTTGCAGTAAGCCGATCGACAGATCGGCGCTACGCCGGCAAGCGCTCGCCCGACGGGACACAGTGGTCCAGAACCACATCCCGCCCAAGCGCAAACGCGACACCTTCAGTCGCCAGCCGCCGAACCTCCACATAGCTAGCCCCAACGGCGTACCACCTATCGACGTCCGGCGAATCCGCCCACCAGCCATCCGGCTCGTGGTGGTAGATGACACGAACAGTGGTCATTGCACTCATAGTAGCCCTCTCGCCTCGTCCTCCGCAAGCCCGACATCCTTCGTGAGGATCCTCCGCACCAATCCACTGGGCACAGTCGCGCGATCATGAAAGGCGAACGTCAGCGACGGTCGGCCAGACGCCTCCATTCGACGGTGCGACCCAACACGCCGAACCGTCCGATAGCCAAGCGGCTCACGTTCAAGCACTGCCCTAAGCCGCCTCGCCTTCATGCTCGGAAATGCCCCCGCGCCCATCCCCTGGACGCTCGGCAATCCCGACACACATATGGGCCAGGATTTGCAACAGCCCTGCTACGTGAGATGCACAAGCTGCGTACTCACCAAGCAAAATGCCGTTGAGGGTGCCCATCGGTGGTGAAGCTTCGCAGGCGAGGTGACAAGGCCTGCGAGGCCGATCATCACGGCGCCGTTACGTACCGACCCTCGAGGCCCTGCTGAGGCGATCCGCCGAGGGCTTGGTACGGGGTCGGACGTCGGCCCCCGCGGGTGGCGACGCATTTTGCGTCCGTGCGCTGCAGGCGCAGTCGAGCGCGGAGCCCCTGCCGTCTACCAACGTCAGCGCCCTCCACCCTCACCCCGCGCCAGGCACGGGGCGCAGTCGCCGACGGAGCCGAAGCGTGCGGACCAAAATCGGAGACAGGACCCGCGGGCAGCCCCGCCGGATCAAAGTGGGCCGGGCAGGACTCGAACCTGCGACCAAGGGATTATGAGTCCCGTGCTCTAACCAACTGAGCTACCGGCCCTTCGGGGCCTCATCCTAGGTCGTTCTGCCGTCCTTGGGGAGCGGCATGATGCTGGGCCGTGACGGCGCTATGGGTCGGTGTGGCTGGGATGGGCGGCGTGTTGGCGCGCTATGCGCTGTCGACGCCGTTCCACGGGACGACGCTGCCGTGGGTGACGGTGGCGATCAACGTCGTCGGGTCGTTCGTGCTCGGGATCCTCGTGACGGCGCATGGGCTGTCGGACGAGCTGCGGACGGTGCTCGGGGTCGGATTCCTCGGCGGATTCACGACCTTCTCGACCTTCTCGGTCCAGGTGGTGCTGGACGTCGACGCCGGCGAGCCTGGGCGCGCGCTCATCTACATAGCTGCCTCGCTGATGCTCGGCATCGCCGCCGCGACGGCCGGCTACGTGCTCGGCCGAGCCGCCTTCTAGCTCTGGCGAACGGCCTTGTCGATCGCGGCGTTGAGCTCCTTTGCGCTGAAGGCGCCCTCGTAGCGAGCGACGATGCGACCGTTCGCATCGACGACAAACACCCACGGCT
>CBFGZN010000242.1:0-3720 GCA_965653255.1 uncultured Solirubrobacterales bacterium
CTGTTCGAGCTATACGGCGCAGCTGTTGGCGGATCCGCCGGTCATCGGCGAAAAGGTTCGCGAGGAGGCCGAGGAGGTGACGCGCGCCGCGCGTGAGGAGTCGGATCAGCGTGTGCGTGAGGAGGCCGCCGACGTGCTCTACCACCTGGCGGTGCTGCTGGCTTCGCGCGACATGTCGTACACGGACGCATTCGAGGAGCTCAATGCCCGTCGCAAGTGAGGGGTTGGAGGTCTCGCCGTCGCTGGAGGAAGTCCGTGAGCTGGCGCGGGAGCACACGCTGGTGCCCCTGCGTCATACGTTCATCGACGACTGCGAGACGCCGGTCTCGGCCTACCTGAAGCTGCGCGGCGATGGGCCGTCGTTCCTGTTGGAGTCGGCGGAGCAGGGACAGCGGTTCGGGCGCTGGTCGTTTCTGGGCTTCCGTCCACGTGGTGTGATCCGGCTCGATGAGGGCCGGCTGACGGTCGATAGCGAGCCGCGCGACTTCGACGATCCTTACGCGGCGGTCGCGGACGAGCTGAGCCGCTATCGGATCGCTCCGATCGAGGGCCTGCCGCCGTTCGTCGGCGGTGCGGTCGGACTATTCGGCTACGACCTCGTCCGTCATGCGGAGCCTTCGGTCGGCCAGGGGAATCCCGACGAGCTGGGGACGCCCGACATGGCACTGATGGTCACTGACGTGCTGGTGGTCTTCGACCATCTGCGTCACGAGCTCTCGATCCTCGCCAACGTCTTCGCCGAGGACGACCTCGACGAGGCCTATGCAGAGGCCCAGGCTGCGATCGCCGAGGTGCGCGAGCGGCTGGCAGGGCCGGTCCCGCGTGTCCAGGCGGGCATCCAGGCGCCGCCCAGCTACGAGTCGAACATCGGCTCTGAGGGCTACGCCGCCGCGGTCGAGCGCTGCAAGGAGTACATCCGCGCCGGCGACGCGTACCAGATCGTCCCGAGCCAGCGCTGGAGCGCCGACTGCCCGGTCAGCGCCTTCTCGATCTACCGGGGTCTGCGCGCGGTCAACCCGAGTCCGTACATGTACTTCCTCGACTTCGGCGACTTCGAGATCGCCGGCGCGTCGCCGGAGTCGCTGGTCAAGGTGACCGGCAGGCGCGCCGAGCAGCGGCCGATCGCGGGGACGCGGCCGCGCGCGGCGACCGCCGCCGAGGATCTCGAGCTGGCCGAGGATCTGCTCGCCGACGAGAAGGAGCGCGCCGAGCACGTGATGCTCGTCGACCTCGCGCGCAACGACCTCGGTCGCGTCTGCGAGTACGGCAGCGTCAAAGTCGACGAGCTGATGGTCGTCGAGACCTACTCGCACGTCCTGCACATCGTCTCGTCGGTCTCCGGGACGCTGCGCGACGACGTCACGCCGATGGACGCGCTCGCCGCGTCACTGCCCGCCGGGACGCTTTCCGGCGCGCCGAAGATCCGCGCGATGCAGATCATCGACGAGCTCGAGCCGACCAAGCGCGGTCCCTACGGCGGCTCCGTCGGCTACCTCTCCTACAGCGGCGACCTCGACGCCTGCATCTACATCCGCTCCGCCGTCGTCAAGGACGGGCGCGTCCACCTCCAGGCCGGCGGCGGCATCGTCGCCGACTCCGATCCCCAGTACGAGGTGCGCGAGACCGAGCACAAGGCCGGCGCCGTCTTCCAGGCGATCGAGCTGGCGTGTAGGCAGGCGGACTGGGCATGAGCGTTGTCGTTCTGGATAACTACGACTCGTTCACCTACAACCTGGTCCAGTACCTCGGGGAGTTGGGCGCCGACCCGATCGTGGTGCGCAATGACGTTGCGACCGTCGACGAGTTGCTCGCCAAGACTGGCGACGGCAAGCTGATCGTCTCGCCTGGACCGTGCACGCCGAACGAGGCCGGCATCTCGATCGAGGCGATCCGCCGCTTTGGCCAGGAGCGCGTCCCGGTGCTCGGCGTCTGTCTCGGCCACCAGGCGATCGGCGCCGCCTTCGGCGGTCGCGTCGTCCGCGGCGAACCGGTTCACGGCAAGACCGCGACGATCGAGCACGACGGCAAGACGATCTTCTCGGGGCTTGACCGTCCACTCGAGGTTGGCCGCTACCACTCGCTGGTGATCGACTCCGACCTGCCGCCGGAGCTGGAGCGGTCGGCGTCGTTCGGCGACATCGTGATGGGCGTCCGTCACCGCGAGCTACCGGTCGAGGGCGTGCAGTTCCATCCCGAGTCGGTGCTGACCGGCGAAGGTATGGCCATACTTCGCAACTTCCTCGCGCTCTGAAGCCGGGGAAGGGGAGACCGAAATGCCCAATCCGATCCTTACCGAGGCGATCGACCGGCTCTGCCGCGGCGAGGCGCTGAGCGCCGACGAGGCGACCGCCTGCCTGCACGAGGTGATGGAGGGACGCGCGTCGGAGATCCAGACGGCTGGACTGCTGATCGCGTTTCGAACCAAGGGCGAGACGGTCGAGGAGATCGCGGGGATGGCGCGAGCGATGCGCGAGCTGTCGACGCCGGTCGAGTCGTCGCGCGCCGACCTCGTCGACACCGCCGGCACCGGCGGCGGTCGCCCGACCTTCAACGTCTCGACGACGGCGGCGTTCGTCGCCGCCGGCGCCGGCTGCCCGATGGCCAAGCACGGCAACCGCTCCGCGACCGGGCTGTCGGGCTCGGCCGACCTGCTGGAGGCGCTCGGGGTGCGGATCGACCTCGGCCCGGACGCGGTCGCGCAGTGCATCCGCGAGGTCGGCTTCGGCTTCATGTTCGCGCCCGCGCACCATCCGGCGATGAAGCACGTCGTCCCGGTCCGCAAGGAGCTCGCGGTGCGGACGATCTTCAACTTCCTCGGGCCGTTGACCAACCCGGCGGGCGCACGCCGCCAGCTGATCGGCGTCTCGGACCGCCGCTTCCTCGACTTCGTAGCCGCTGCGCTCGGTGAGCTGGGCTGCGAGCATGCACTGGTAGTGGCAAGCGACGACGGCCTCGACGAGTTGAGCGTCTCTGGGTCGACCCATGTGGTCGAGCTGCGCGGCGGCGCGATCTCCGCCTCGGTGGTAACGCCGGAGTCGGTTGGGCTCGCGGTCTCGCCGCAGGATGCCGTCGCCGCCGGGACGCCGGAGAAGAACGCCGGGATTGCGCGCCGCGTGCTCGCCGGCGACGGTGGCGCCGAGCGCGACCTGACGGTCCTCAACGCCGGCGCCGCGATCTACGTCGGCGGCCTGAGCGACTCGATCGAAGGCGGCGTCCGGCTCGCCGAACAGGCGATCGACTCAGGGGCCGCCAACGACTTGATGGAGCGTTTCGTCGCCCGGACCCAGGAGCTGGCGGCGTGAGTGAGCGACTCGATGCTCTCGTGCAGGCGACGCGGGAGGCGGTCGAGCGCCGCCGTGCCGTGGTGCCGGTCGCCGACCTCGAGCGAGCCGCCGCGGCGCGTGCCGACGACGGACGCCCGTTCACCGAGGCGCTGTCGCGTCCCGGCACGTCGCTGATCGCCGAGCACAAGCGGCGCTCGCCGTCCGCAGGGGAGATCCGGCCTGGTTCGAGCTGTGACGAGATCGTGGCTGCCTACGAGCGTGGGGGAGCCGCGGCGCTGTCGGTGCTGACCGAGGAGGCGCACTTCGGCGGTTCGCTGGACGATCTGCGCGCCGCGCGGGCGGCGACCGGCCTGCCGATCCCGTGGGCGGCGTTGTCCGGCCTGGCCGGCGACCGCCGGGACGCCGACGCGGTGTGGGCGGTCGGCGACTCGTTCCT
>CBFGZN010000243.1:0-3702 GCA_965653255.1 uncultured Solirubrobacterales bacterium
GAAACGCCCGAGCCCGCCTACAAGCGCCGCGAGCGCCTCCGCGAGCGCCGCTCCTACCTCGTCTCCGAGGTAGCCCGATCCGAGCGAGAAGAGCACCGCACCGTCAACGCCCGCATCAACCGCGCCGTCGGCCTGGCCTCCGTCAAGGACGCCACCGACGACCAACTCGAGCGCAGCATCGAGCTCCTCGAGCGCGAGTTGAAGAAGTAGCCGCTGCACAGCCTCGGCCGGAGAATCGATCCAGGATCGCCTTTCGAACGCCCCTGGGTATGCAATTTGACCGATGCGTTTAACCATTTGCAAAATCGGCCGGGAAAGCCTCTCACGCGCTGTTATGTTCGCCGCCGGATGGAATTGGTCTGACCAGTAGTGAGGGTCGGCCCGGCCTTGGAACAGGCTGTCTTAGCTAGCTACTGAGAGGTTGAGAGATGCTGCAAACACAAGGAACACTCGCCATCGGCAAGAGCGCACGCCGAATGGCGATCTTGATCGCCCTTGCCGTCACCGTCGCGATGTCGATCTGGATGTCAGCCGGACCGGTTTCGAAAGCTAACGCCGACTCGGGCCAGTTCTGCTGGTACGTCCTGGCACAGCCCTACGGCTGGCCCTACGATCGCTGTTCGGCATCAGTATGGGCCACTACGCAGGGGTTTGAGGGCGCAACGGTGTCGTGGGAGCACAGCACGTGCATCGCCACGCTCAACGCGGCAGAGCAGTTGAACGCTTCATGGGTCTGCACCGGCGGTCCTAACACCGTCCGCTGGACGTCTTTCCCCGGCGGGACCTTCAGGAGGCCGATAGTCAGGAACAACACGACCGGCGATTACACCCACATCGGTGGCTTTTTCCAGAATTAGCCGTTCGGCGTCCGCTTCTTGCTAGTACGAATAGCAGCATGGACCGGACCTTGACCCAGGCAGGCCGGCGCTTCGGCGCCGGCCTGCTCGTGCTCGTATGCATCGGTGGCATCGGGCTTTGGCAGGTACTCCGATCCGACGCCCCGCCAGGAAAGGAGATAGAGGTCTCGACATCTTCTGACGAGTCCGAGATGGCTCCGGGTACACCGGTTCCTGGCGTGTCGTCGCAGACCGACCAGACGTCGCTGCCCGCGGTGTCGCGTGTCGAACCGCGACAGCTAGCAAGCTTCTCGGTGCTGCGCACGCCCCCCGAGGCCCTGCCGGCCACCATACGAAACGTATTCAAACCAGGCTACGGATTGAACTGGAAGCTCGCTCAAAGACTTCCGGTGTCCCTACGCGGAAACTACTGGGCCGTCCCAGGCCATGGATGGCTGTGCCTGCTGTCTCAGACACCCCTAGCGGACTTGACCTGCACCACGACCGCCCAAGCGGTAGCTCACGGCGTCGTGGCCGCGAACATCCGCGAAGCTCCGAACACAGACAAAGGCGTATTCGGCGTCAGCCGCGCGCGAGGGCGCCGGCTGATCGTCGGAATTGCACCGGACGGAGCCCGCGAGATGCGCATCGAGTCCCCTGGATCCACGACTACCACCCCCGTAGTCGACGGCATCTTCATCCTGCGCGACAGGCTCACGAACCCGCCGGACAACACGACCCCCCTCTAGGAGCGCGAACCTAGGGGATGTACTGATCGCCGGCGAGCTGCCGAATCGTGTACGCCCCGCGCGGCCACCCGTTCGCGAACCCTCGCGGTTCGCGAACCCAGTTCGTGGCGTGGCTAGCCAAGTCGAGCGCACGATCGGCCCACCACGACCCGATCGGCAACGGACCCCCGTTGCACGAGCCAGCCGAATAGCCGGGACGGTTAATGTAGAGGTAGGCATCCACCAGGTCCGGCCGCAGCGTGCTGGTGGTCGGCGCCGGTCCCAGCCCGCGCTTCTGGGCGTGGCACCAGACGTTGATCCGCCGCCAGATCTTCGGATCCTTGCGACTTATCCAACGCCGGTAGTGAACGGGGCCGCGTCCGTTCTCGGACGTGTTGACGATGAAGTGCTTGCCACCGGTCATCCGCGAGATCTCGAGCCCGTGCTTGATGTTGGCGACGGTCCAGTCCTTGTGGGTGACGTTGAGCATGAAGCCGCGCACCTTGGCGATGCCGATGTAGTTGAGCTGCTTGGCGGTCCGCGTCGCCGCCTCCCAGTCGGAGGCACCGGCCTCTAGGTAGATCGTCGCGTTCGGCAACTTCGAGAAGACATCTACTCCGTAGCGGAGGGTGTCGAGCCGGGCCTTGCGGCGTGATGCGGCCAGGCAGTTGACGGTGCCGAGCGAGTCGGGCTCGAAGCCGATCACGACACGCGCGTCGCCGATGCCGGCGGCGAACTGGTCGTACCAGCGCCGGGTGCGGGCATCCTCGGCCGGGCCACCCGCCATGTAACGGCTGTTGCACGCCTTGCCCTGATGGCGCATCACGACGATCTGCGGCACCGACCCGGGCTGCTCCTCCTGAACGCGGTCGATGTAGTTGCGCGCCGCGCCGTAGGTGCCGCCCTTGTCGTTCTCGTTCCAGCGGCCGTACCACTTGAACTGCGGCTGCAGGGCGATCTTGCCGAGCAGCGCCGCCTTGCCGCTCTGCCCGCGACGTACGTAGCGCTCGTACTGCTGGTACTGCGGTGCCCAGGTCTTGTCGACGAACCACGGCAGCCCGACGAGCGGGTTCGGCGACGCCGGGTCGACTCCGCGCGGGTCGACGGCCTGGGCCGATGCGACGGCCGGGACGCAGGCGGCTGCCGCGACAGCCGCCAGGAGGAGACGTAGGGCTCTAGCTGGGATCGTCATTCGATATCGGAGCGGGCGGACGATGCCCGCCTAGCTCCGATATCGGCAAGCAGGCCCCCTGCTTGAGATCGCGGTCTCTGAGCCCGGCTACTTGGCCAGTGGCTCCTTCTGCGCGGCGGTCTCCGGCGCCTCGATGTAGGGCTGCTGCTCGTCCTGGGTCTCGGTCTCGTGGTAGACCGACTCGGCGTTGACCGCCCAGATGTCGTGCTCGGTGCCCTTGACCAGGTTGTCGACCGCACGCATCGCGGTCAGCATCGAGTGGTCGGAGTTGTTGTAGCGGTGGAGGCCGTTGCGGCCGACCTGCTGCAGGTTCTCCAGCCCGTCGAGCCAGCTGCGGATCGCGGTGATCCGGTCGGCGTAGTCCATGTCGTACATCGGATACGCCTTCGGGACACGGGTGGCGAAGCCGAACTCGAGCTTGTCGCGGGTCGCCAGGCCGAGCGCCTCGAGCTCGCGCATGCCGAGCTCGACGAGCTCGTCGTCGTCGGTCTCCCAGAGCTCGTCGCCAGCGAAGCAGAAGTACTCGAGGCCGATGCAGGCCTTGGTCGGGTCCGGAACCATCCAGGGGCTCCAGGAGCGGAAGTTCTGGATCCGGCCGACCTCGACGTCGGGCTCGTGGATGTAGATCCAGTTGTCCGGGAACAGGTCCTCGCCGTCGAGCACGAGCGATACCGTCAGGAAGTCGCGGTAGCGCAGGCCCTTGGCAGCCGCGACGACCTCCGGGGAGGGCTGCGGCTCGGCCATCCCGACGATGTTGCGCAGCGGCAGCGAGCTGACGATGTAGTTCGACTCGTACTCCTTGCCGCCGGCGATCACCTTGCGCGCGCGGCCGCCCTCGAAGATCACCTTGTCGACCTTCGTGTTGAGCAGCACCTGACCGCCGAGCTTGGTGATGTCGTCGGTCATCGTCTCCCACATCTGGCCGGGGCCGTAGCGGGGGTAGTTG
>CBFGZN010000244.1:0-3698 GCA_965653255.1 uncultured Solirubrobacterales bacterium
TACGCCGCGCTCGAGAGCCCCGGTGGCGGCGCGATCGACATATCGGGCATCGACGCCGTCTTCTCGTTCCTCTTCTGGAAGCGCCTCCGCTCGCCGCTGATCGAACTGGGCTCTAAGGGCTGCCTGAACTTCCACCCAGCCCCGCTGCCCGACATGCGTGGCCTCGGCGGCTACAACGTCGCGATCCTCGAGGACTGGCCCGAGTGGGGCGTGTCGGCGCACTACGTCGACGCCGGGTTCGACACCGGCGACCTCGTCCGCGTCGACCGCTTCCCGATCGACCGCGCGCGCGAGACCGCGCTGTCGCTCGACTTCCGCAGCCAGCGCAAGCTGCTCGACCTCTTCCGCTGGACCGCCGACGAACTGGCCGCCGGACGCGAGCTTCCCCGCGCCCCGCAGGGCAACGGCCGCTACGTCACTCGCGAGGAGTTCGAGTCGCTGCGCGCCGTCCGCCTCGACGACCCGCCCGACCTCACCGCCCGCCGCATCAGAGCCTTCTGGTACCCGCCCCACGACGCCGCCACGCTCGAGCTCGACGGCCAGACCGTCACACTGCTCGACCGAGGCCTGCTCGCCGAGGTCGCGGAGGCCTACCGCGACGCCGGCGTGCAGCCCTAACGCTGTCCGCGGCTGGAAGAATCGTCGAGAGCCTCCGACAGCGCCTCCTGCTCACCCGCGATGCGCTTGGCGAGCGCGGCCCAGGTCAGCCGAGCCGGAGCGTGAGTCTCGGCGAGGATCTCGTCCCAGAAGACAGGCCGCGCGGTGAGCTCGGCAATGCGCGCGCGAACGCTGTCGCGCTCGACGCGGTCGCGCGTCAACACGACCGCGAGCAGGTCACGGCGCGCACCGAGCTCCAGCACCTGGCGGATGTGAACCATCCCCTGCAGAGCGCGCAGGAGCGCCGCGTCATGCCTGCCATCGCCCTCGATCTTGACCAGCGACTTGTCCAGGCCAAGCCGCAACTCGTCCACCTCGAGCCAATCGCGTATAGCGGGGGGCCGTTTCGGAACACGCCTGCCCGGCCGGCCACGCTCGCCCTTCCACGTAGAGGACTCCCGGATCGGAGCCGCCGCGCGCTCTGCCTGCTGTCTGCTCACCGCGATCCCCAGCTCCCGGTGGAAGTACTCGTCGTGCCGGCGAGCGGGAACCCCCGCCAACCGCGCCGCGATGTAAGCGGCTATTCGTAGCTCAAGGCCCATCCGTGTCGTTCCGACTGGAGGAAGTGAGACAGTTGCCAGCGATATTAAATAATCAGCGCCTCACGCGTGCGGTAGAATGAAGCTGGGTCGCCAGCGGGAGGGGCAGGCGATTTGAGCTGACCTCGAGGGCCGGGCAACACCTGGCCCCAGAGGCAAAGCTCATCCGTTAGCCTCTTCGCCTCACGCGTTGGCACCCCATCGAGGAGGTGGCAACCGACATGGCGGATGATGGGCACAGCATGACCAACAAACAAGTCAAGCGCCTGGTGCGAATGGCGTCGAACTACTCGGTGGCGGTGAAGTCACTCGATCCCGAGAAGCAGGACGCGTACCTCGGGCGGCAGCGAGAGGTTGCCGAGACACGGCGCCGCGCGCAAACCAATGATCGTTTGCTGCGCCTGCGCCTGAAGTAATAACTCGAAGTTGTGCCCGAGCCGTCGGGCGCCGCAAGCCGGAGGGGGGAGCAGGAGGGTGACGTTCACCAAGTGGATCCGCGGCAATCTCGCCGTGGGCTATCGGGTCGATCCCACCGACGATGCCGAGTGGAAGACGCTCGTGGACGAGCTGACGCTCAAGATCGATGCTCATGCGATCAAGCCGCTGAAGCGGATCCTCGGAGTGGTCCGCGGAAACGGCTGCCGATCGATCATCTGCGAGCAACGCTACGTCGACGCGGACTATCGCAGCGAGTACTCGGCCTTCTGGTCCCAGCGCTTCGACGACAAGCCGGCGACAGCGGTGCGGGTGCACTTCTTCGGTGCCGACATCGGCCCCGAGAGCCTGCATTCCTTCCCCGAACAGCCCCAATATCTCGGCTACACGGTCCTGCGGCCAACCGAGCTCGGCCCGGTCGGCCGCACAATGATCACCCCGCCGAGGAACCTGGCCAACGCCACCCTGACGACGGTGCGCGACAGCCCGACCTTGTTCGGCAATCGCCTCCGTGTCGAGGGAGTGCCCTTCTACCAGCAGGACGGAGAGCTGATGAGTTGCTCTCACGCGGCCGCATGGATGTGCCACTACGTAGCCAGCGGACAGGGCACCATCCCCCGCCGCGTTACGGCGGACATCGCCCAGTTGTCACCAGCTGCGCTATCACGCTTTCGCGCCCTTCCGGTCAGCGGGCTCACCAGCGAGCAACTACAAGCCCTCTTCACCGCGATCGGCCTTCCGGCGATTCTCTACGACGCTGAGGACCTGCCACCGGCCCCGGGGGGTCGTCAGGTCGGCTACCGCTACACGGCGAACGAGCGGGTGCCTCGCGCCCCCGCCGCTCGCCGGGTGTACCGGGACCGGATACTCGGAGTGGTCTGCAAGTACCTGAACTCAGGATTTCCGGTCGTGGTCATCACCAACGATCACGCGTTCACCCTGGTCGGGTGGCAGCTCCGGAAGAACGGCCAGATACGCCTGATCGCGGCCGACGACCAGGTCGGCCCCTACGAGACGATCGACAGCCTGCTCCACGATCCACGCATGCCCTGGGCGATGTTCATGATCGGCGTACCGCCGAAGGTCTACTTGACCGGCGAGGGAGCCGAGACTTTCGTCTGGACGCTCCTGGGCTCGGAGGCGGACTTCGCTCGCGCGGAGACGGACACCCCGATCAAGCGAGCGACCGAGCTCGCCTCGGGACTCGGTCCACGAGGATCGATAAGCATCCGCAGCCGCCTGATGGAGTCCGACGAGTACAAGCGCCGAATCGAGGCCCAAGGACGAGACGAGGAGGTGCTGCAGCTCTGCCGATTCGCTCATCTGTCCCACTGGGTATGGGTCGTCGAGCTTCAGGACAAGAAGCTGCGCAAGGCCCAGCGACCGTGCGTAGTCGCCGAGGTCGTGCTCGGCTCGACGTCGCACGACGACCTGCCCAGCGTCCACTTGCTGACGACCCAGGACATCGCCCTCGACATACCGGCTTCGGCCTACGCCGACCTCATGGACGGAAGCGAGCAACCTGGGGCGGAGAACGGCCACGACGACGGCGCGGAGACCGACTACGAGTCGATCCCGCATGAGTCGATCCGGCATCCGGCGGCGGTCAACTGTGACGTCGCGCCGTGGAAGCCACTGATCTGAGAGGGAGAAACCATGCCACGAACGGTCGTCTACAGGCAACCGGCGAGCGATACGTACCGGGCCAAGGGTAGCCCGAGCGAAGAGGACGGGTATCTCACCCGCCTCGCGAAGCTGGTGCCAGCCGAGGTGCTCGCCTTCTTCATGCCCGCCGCGGCCCAATGGGGCGACGACGACACGATGCTCGTCATCCTGCTCATCCTCGGGACGGCGGCCACACCGATCTACCTTTGGCGAACCGCGCTCCGGCAGCCCGACGCCCTCAAGCCCTATCTCCACTACTACGTGCTCGCCACTTTGGCGTTCCTGGCCTGGGCGCTCGGCGTGTCCGCCCACGTTCCAGCGCTGCTTGGCCTGTCCGTAGAGGCGGCGGCGTTCACCGTGACGGTGGCGGCCTTCCTATTCCCTCTGCTGGATGGGCTGCTG